>JAHFAA010000589.1 GCA_023250775.1 Bdellovibrionales bacterium | reverse complement strand
GAACCACAACGAAAAGTTTTTGTCGACTCACTCAAAGGCAGTAACGGTGACCAAAATGTAATTCGAATTCTGAAAGTTGTGCTCGAGTGGGTCGATCGACATCAGTCTGAACACAAAATTGAACGCATTTTTCGTGTCACCTGGCCGGTGTTTGATACAATAAAAGATGATGCTGAGTATACTAAGGCCTTACAACAAGCGAACCAAGAGGGATCAGGCACGGGCAAAGGCGCCAATCCGCTTCCAGAAGGGCCGGATACGCCAGACGAATAAGAGGCAATGTGAAGTTTCTAAAGCTCTTACATAGAAATGAGACAGGTGTGGCCATCTTGATGGTCATGACTTCCATTGCACTTTTGGCCTTCCTCCTGGCCGATTTTACTTTTGAAACCAAGGTCAACAAACTGCGCGTTTATAATCAGCAGGATATGACCCAGGCGAGGCTCAATGCCGAGGCCGGCCTGACTTTTGCCTTGGCAAAATTGCGTCTTTACCAGGAGGCCTACAACCTGTTGGAAAAAAATGAAAGCGCAAAAAAAATGATCGATCCAAGAATGCTGGAGACTGTGGTTTCTCAAACCTTCATGTTTCCCATTGATGATTCTCTTCTGAAAAAGGCCAATCTCATCCAGCGCACTGCCGCTAAAGATTTTTCCTCCTCCGTCATCCTCTCGGGAAAAATGATGGTGGCGATTTCTCCCATGAGTGGATTACTCAATCCAAATACCATGAGAGTGCCGTCGGAAGCACCGGAACCTGAAGAGACAGACCCATCACAACCAGGCAGTGAGACACCTGGCAAGGCACCAACCCCACCCCATGCCTATATTGAAAAACAAATTTACGATACGCTTTTCGCCGCTTTTGATAAAAAACGCCAGGAAGATGAAATTTTTGATGCACGTTATGGCAATACGGACATCAATCTGTTGGTCAAAGAGCTGCAGTACTATGTCAATGATCCTGATCGATTGACCGGGCCGGAGTTCGCTGACATTTCTGGTAAATATGCTGAGGATAACACCCGACCAAAACATGCACCACTGGTGTCCATGTCTGAGCTCTATCTTCTTAAAGGTTGGGATGATGCCATTATTGACCTCATCAAGGACAATCTTTCCGTTCACGATGTGACCATTCTTCCTGTCAATGAAATCACCAAATCGCAATTAAAAGCTCTTCTACCTGACGCAACTGACTTTCAACTAGATGAATTTTTCAAGGCGAAAAACGGAGATGAAAAAGAAGGGATTCCACCAAAAGAATTTAATTCGGTTCAAGATTTCAAAGACTTTATCGTCAAAGACCTGGGCATCTGTAGCGAAACAAGTTTTGACGACAGAGTGAAAGAATTTGAAAATGCCGGGATTTCCCTCGGCATCGTGGGAAAACTTTTTAAAGTCATCTCCCGCGGTGAATTCGGCCGCGCCACCTATATGCTAACGGCGTATGTGGATATGCCGGTCGTCCCTACACCCAAAAAAAAGAAAGCTGGGACTGATCCAGGCCCTGAGGGTGGTGATCCCGAGAGCGGTGGCATTGCTCCTCCACCAGGAACTCCCGGGGGAACAGACAAAAAACCGCCAACCCAGCTCATGCTTCCCCGGGTGGTGGAACTAATAGTTGAGTAGAATTATCTTGTCCCATTTTCTAGACAAGGGGCCAACCTCTGGTATTCTAATACTATATGAATGTTGTCATAGCCGATTTTGGAAGCTATTCACTAAAAGTTGCTCGTTTCAAAGTGGAGAAAACGGGAATTATTCCCATCGATTATTGGGAGGAATTAACGCCCCCTGATCTTCGCCCGCAAAATGTGCCACCCCCTGCAACGGATGATGAAATACCAAAAGGTGAATCCAGACCACCCGCCGAATTTGCCTCGCAGCACTTGGAAATTTTATCTGAATACTTAAAAAAAAATGCCCCCAAAGATAAATCCGTCTTCTTTTTATCAGAAGGTTTTTTAAGTTCGCGCATCCTGCATCTCCCCGTTAAATCTTTCAAAAAAGTTGAACTCATGATTCCTCATCAACTTGAGGAAACCATTCCTTTCCCGATCGAAAACATTCATCTCTTAAGTAAATA
>JAHFAA010000195.1 GCA_023250775.1 Bdellovibrionales bacterium | reverse complement strand
CCGTCTCACTTCCCGACTCATCTGGGTAAGCATTGTATTGGCCAGTGTACATAACCAGACTTCCGTCACTGAAGGCCTGAAAAAACTTATAATCATTGAGCTTCTGCTCATAATAAGAAGCACATTCAAAGCTCACAGAATCGAACTGTTCACCATTTTCGGCAACGATGGCCTCTTTTCCCTCGATCTCTTTTATGATTATGCCGGGTGTTTTAGAAATCCAATTGCTGCGACGAAAACGATTCATCTGACGATCAAAAAAAAGCTTCGAGACAGGGCGGTTTGTCCGATAATTTACAGTCCAGCGATCCTGATCGTCCCAACGATCGATCGATACAGTGAGTTGAAAGGGATCAGGTGCCTTCTGAGTTGGAATGCGAGCAGTGCTGCAGCTATTGAAAACAAACAAAAGGAGACCAATATAGGATAGCGAGAGGATATATTTTTTCATGTTATTGTTCTATCTTTAATTTTTGTTTCGCCTATTAATATCATCATCGATTTTCTCTCGAAGCAATATGAGAAAGTCTAGTGACAGGGATTAACGATCAAAAATCCACCAAAATTTCTCTGTCCATGATTTATTCTAACATGAAAGTCCCTTATAATGTATTTATGTGGTCCTGCATTTCATTCATGATACATTTCCTTGAATAGAATCAATGTTGCGATCATAAACCGTAACAATCCGATTAACGCATGCTTGGGCAAGAGTACGCTATTCTTTTGTGCGCTTCGCAGAAGAATGGCGTACCCAACTAACGCCACAAACATCTATCCATATCCAAAATGAAAAAAGTGAAAAATTAAGATAGTCAGGAGCATTTATTCTTTTATTAAGGAAAGCATTATGTAATATCCATGATGAACCTTGCTCTATCCACGCGTGATAATTAAAAATTACATAATTTTGTAATTTTTCTTTATCATGATCAAGAAGGATGCTAGAATGAGTCACAAGAGAGGCAGGATAGTTGAAATCAAGCTCAAAAGGTCCATCGTTTTCAACTCGAATAAAGTCAGCAGAGCTACAGTTGAAATTGATCACATTAACTTCGGGCTTGATAAAAAAACCGGCTTTTTAAATAAGATCAAAAGGTCCAACCTTACTGTCATGGATATCGAAAAATTCCTTATGCTCCTCGATGGAGAAGAGATCATGGCCAACCATTACAAAGGCAAGGTTTCACAATTTTCAATCAGAGTCAATTGCCCCGTTGCTGGCAAATTTTTTGGGAAAGAATTTATTATGATTTTTGATACACACTACGATAAAAGTGACCTGTTACACACGATAACCATTTTCCCTGGATGGCGATAATGACTTATTCCAATGAAGAATTAATTAAAAGAATCGAGAAGGCCAAAAAGAAACAAAAGGCCCTTACTCATATTACCGATAAATCGAAATTATCCACTGAAGAGAAATTAAAACTCAGTTTATGCAAACATTTTGTTCAATTTGCCAATTCAAAGAGAATGAAACTAAAAGAAATGAGCGCAATAACTAAAATCCCTGTCACAAGGCTCTCTGAAATCACCAACTATAAAATTAAGAAATTCACGGTTGATCAGCTCCTTAAAAACCTTTCAATTCTGGCCAAGAAAGACACCGCACTGAAGGCCTATCTAACCTTTCTGGAGGAGGCAGCTGAGCTGCCAACACTCAAAACGTCTGAAACCCAAAGGTTGACGAAAAGAATGAAAAAACTCGCCGGAAATTGTAGTCCGATTGGCTACCTTTGACGCGCATATACTTTGACCGGCGTAGGTGAAGGGCCTTCGTGGCAATTGTTTCTTAAATCTCGGCATGATAGTTTTGCGCTTATATATCTCTTAAGGATGCAAAATAAAACATGCCCGAACTACCCGACCTGTATTTGGATAAAAAACAATCGCATAAATTTGATTACTTACTCGATAAACACTAGCTTTTTTTGATTTCAAACTTCACTGCATTTCACTCTATCTAACCCCATATCATGAATTTAGTCGGGATAGTCGTACCAAGTCGGGATGTTTGTGGGTTAAATTTCTGATGGAGGATTGAACGTGCCGTAAATCGCCTTTGCTATGTCCCATGACTTCAGAGAAGCAACTTTATTAGAACATCATGTTCTGGAACATGTCCTGCTACCTTCACAATGCCATCAATGACAAGAGCAGGAGTCGACATAACAGCAAAAGACATAATTTTTTCAATATCCGTTATTTTTTCCAAGGAGTACTCAATACCAAGTTCCTTTGCGGCTTTTTCAGTTTCTTCTGTGAGCTTTTTGCATTTAGCACAGCCTGTACCAAGGATTTGCAACTTTTTCATTCTAACAACCTCTCAAAACAAAAAATTAAATAAGTAGCCGACGATCATAATTCCAGTAGCCACAATAGCGACAAAGATTGCTATCAACGGCGGTTTTAAAACCTTTTTTAAAATAATCATCTCAGGCACAGAAAGCGCGATCACTGACATCATAAAGGCAAGGACTGTTCCAAGCGCAGCGCCTTTACCTAGGAGTGCTTGAACAATGGGAATTATTCCGGCGGCATTTGAATACATGGGGACACCGATCAGGACGGCCAGAGGAACAGACCACCAAGCACCTTTACCCATTATGGATGCCATGAAATTTGCTGGTACATATCCGTGAATGCCAGCTCCAACACCTATGCCCAAGATGATATAAGGCCAAACTTTTCCAACAATATCTTTAACGGCATCAAGGCCCAATTGGATTCTGTTGTCCCAGTTTATGACCTCTGAATTGATACTTGATTTGGCCTGTGGCGTTTTATAAACCCAATCGGCAACGTATTTTTCTAGTTTTAATCGACCAATAATCCAGCCTGAAATAATCGCAATGAATAATCCTGTTGATAAATAAATTAGGGCAACCTTCCAACCAAAGAGGCCATAGAGAAGAACTAAGGCCACCTCGTTAACCATTGGGGCAGAGATGAGAAAAGAAAAAGTGACACCAAGAGGAATGCCAGTGGTAACAAAACCAATGAAGAGAGGCACTGCCGAGCATGAACAAAAGGGTGTTACGACTCCTAATAATGCCGCTAAAACATTTCCAAGAGATTCCTTTTTCCCTGATAGAATGTGCCTGGTCCGCTCTGGGGTAAAGAATGAACGGATAATACCAACAAGAAACACAATTAACACTAGAAGCATTAAAACTTTTGGAGTGTCATAGAGGAAGAACTGAACTGCTGAGGCAATACGTGATTCTTTTGCCAATAAAAAAAATGAATAGGTCATCCAATTAGAAATCTCTGGCAGAAATGAATAGAGAATGGCCCAGGCAATTAGAGCAAATACTCCAATTAAATATTTTAATTTAATAATTCACCTCCAAACCCGAAAGCTGCAAAATCGGCATCAAACTCATAAAGGCAAATTAGTCCAAGATCCAACATTAACAACTTCTTTGAAACCGTTGTTCTTCAAAATTAGTGCTGCCATTCCACTTCTCGTGCCTGAAGCACAACAAAGAATTACAGGTTTCTCTGGATTCAATTTCCCAAGATCTTTTTTAATTTGATCCAAGGGTATATTAAGACATTGTTTCGCGGCCCCAGAATTAAATTCTTCCCGACTCCGAACATCAACCATTACTCCGCCACGACTAAGCAAATCAGGAATTTTCCGTTTGGACATATTCATTTTAATTAATCTCCAGACAAAAAAGCCGCTAATTGCGGCCGGAAGCAAATAAGACTGATAATTTTCTAACATAGACTATTCTCACTTTTTGAAGATTTTCTGTAACACTGTTATCATTGGGCACCATTTTGTGAATGCAGATTGAAATAGATTAAGTCCGATAAAGACCGTGAACCAAATCCAATTTGGAGAATGATAATGGGTCAAAGACACAGACAAAAGAACCATTACCCCAGCTATTCCTCTTAGGTAACGGTCAATTTTTATTTTTGTTTCACACGAAAGACTTTCGCACCCACAGTCGCTTACTGCTTTTTTGATTTCATTTCCACCACAGCAATTTTCCATAAAGAATCCCCTCGAAATTAGTTATATGACTTATTTTCATTACAATAACTTTTGTATCCGCCACTCAAATTTAACAGCTTGCGATACCCTTCCCCACTTAAGATTCTAATTGCATTGTAAGAACGAATTCCAACCGCACAGTGGACAATAATCGTTTTATTTTTTGGAATTTCAGTTAGTCGAGAACGTAGCTCTCCAAGTGGTACATTAAGTGCATTTTCAATGTGCCCTGAAGAGTATTCGCCAGGTGTTCTAACATCCAAAATAATGGCATCGGGATGTTTGCCCATTTCTGAAGGCAAGATAAATTCAACTAAACCATTTTTTATATTATCAGCAACAAACCCGACCATATTGACGGCGTCTTTGGAGGTTCCAAAGGGTGGGGCATAACATAATTCCAAATCTTGCAGATCAGTCACTTTCATTTTGCCTCTGATGGCCGTGGCCAAGACATCAATGCGCTTATCAACGCCCTCGCCCCCAACCGCCTGTGCGCCTAAAATTGTTTCGTCATTTTTGTTGTAAATTACTTTTAAGGTCATTTGTCGAGCGCCGGGATAATAAGTCACATGGTTAAAAGGATGTAAGTGTATTGCCCGATAAGGAATATTTGCCTTTGTTAGATACTTTTCATTGAGGCCAGTTACTGCGGCCGTCAGTCCGAATACTTGAACAATGGCGGTACCTTGAACTCGCTGATCAGTTGTAGCAAGGCCCTTAATATGATTTGCGGCGACACGCGCCTGTTTGGCCGCGGGACCAGCAAGCGGTAGAAGCGTTTTACTTTTGTCCAAAAGGTGCGTGACTTCAATTGCATCCCCTATGGCATAAATATTTGGATCAGAGGTTTGCATAAATTCGTTTACAACAATTGCTTCCCTTGCATTCAGTGCTAGGTTCGCTAATTTTGCCAGGTCACTTTCAGGGCGAACGCCCACTGCACTAATAACAAGCCCCGTCTCCAGAATGTTTCCGGAGTTGAAAGTAACTTTGATTAGGTTATTTGCAAGTTTCTCAATCGACTGTACTGAATCTTGTAAATGTAAAATTAGCCCTTTTACCAGCAACTCTCGTTGAAGAATGTTGGCCATCTCTCGATCAAATGGAACCATAACTTGATCGGCGAATTCCACAAGCTCAGTGCTTATGCCTTTTTTAACTAAATTTTCGGCAACTTCAATACCAACAAATCCACCACCGATGACAAGTGCCTTTTTGGTTGTATTTTGCGAAATATGAGAAATTATTTTATCCATGTCAGAAATATTTCTAAGAGCATGAACAAGCTCTGGCGAATAACCTTCCATTTTTGGAATAAATGGACGCGCACCAGGAGACAAGAGGAGTTTGTCATAAGACTCTTCTATGATCTGCCCAGTATTCACAATTTTAATCTTGAGTCTTTGCCTTGCTCTATCAATTTCAATTACTTCATATCCGATTTTTACATTAATATTGTAATTGCTATGAAAATCTTTTGGTGTTTTTAGAATCAATTCATCTCTCTTTGGTATAACACCAGATATATGATAAGGCAGACCACAGTTTGCAAATGAAACATGTTCTCCCCGTTCAAATATGGTAATTTCCGCCTTCTCATCTAAACGACGAAGCCTTGCTGCAAAAGCAGCACCACCGGCAACTCCTCCGATAACACATATTTTCATAGTTGCTCCTTTTTTGGCTTGACAATATTACGATATTATAATATATTACTATTGTAAAGCAATATTTTGGCAGGAGGATTTTATGCTTTTTACTAAAACGGTAGGCTCAACAAACTTTGATGACACTGTAAAAAATAACAATATTATTATTCTCGATTTTTGGGCATCATGGTGTGGGCCATGTAAAATGTTTAGCCCTATTTTTGACAAAGCTGCCGCGAAACATCGTGATATCTTTTTTGGCAAAGTTAATACTGAAGATGAGCAACTTTTATCACGCGCATTAAATATCCGATCTATACCTACAATCATGGTATACAAGGATAGTACTTTAGTTTTTGAACAATCTGGCGCACTTCCAGAAGCTGCCCTTGAAAATTTGCTTACTCAGGTAAAAGCGTTAGATATGAAAAAAGTCAGACAAGAAATTGATCAGACAGAAAAAGACCATGAACAATAAGCAGGTTGATGATTTATGAACATGTGGAATGAGCGATATGGAATTTCTGAATATTATTATGGAACAGAGGCCAATGATTTTTTGAAAGAAAATGTATCGCTACTTCCTGCAAATGCAAAAATATTATGTCTAGCTGAAGGTGAAGGAAGAAACGCGGTCCATCTTGCCAAATTAGGTCATCAGGTGACAGCTATAGATCAATCTTCTGTCGGGCTAGAAAAACTAAAAAAATTAGCGGCCACCCAGAACGTTTCCGTTGAAACCATTGTAGCAGACTTGAGTAATTTCAAATTTGAACACAATTCTTGGGATGCCATTGTCTCAATTTGGTGCCATTTACCAAAAATATTGCGTGTCCAAGTTCATAAATCATGCATTTTTTCACTTCGGCATAATGGGATCTTTCTTTTAGAGGCCTATTCTCCAAAGCAACTAGAGCATAAAACGGGTGGCCCTCAAAGTGTCGACTTACTCATGCAGCGGGATGATCTTTTAAGTGAGTTACAAGGACTTGATATTTTATATGGTGCTGAGCTAGAGAGAAATATATCTGAAGGAATTGGGCATCAAGGAAAAAGTGCCGTTGTCCAAATTATTGGAAAAAAACAATAATCTAAGCAAAGCATGCTAAGACAGAAGGAGGGTCAATAAACAGCATTAATAAAGCCCGTCGGATGATCGCTTAAAATTTAGTATGATTTAAAACACAGGTAATTATCAAAAAAAACCGCTTTCTTTTGCTCAATATGTAATAGTACAGTCGGGAAAAGTCGGGATTTGTATACCCCCCCCATCTAAACATTGCAATTTCAAGGATTTAAAACCAATGACCGAACTACCCGAAGTCGAAACCATCCGTCAGCAACTTACTCAGGCCCTGCCACTTAAAATCGAGCGCGTGCAGTTTTCTGACGTCGCCGAATCCATTATCAAAAAGGTTGAT
>JAHFAA010000194.1 GCA_023250775.1 Bdellovibrionales bacterium | reverse complement strand
GCAGATCCTTGAAGATTTGCGAATTTTCCCAAATCTCACGGAAAGGCACAGTCTTCACATTGCCCGCTGAGCGGTGGAAGTATGAACAGGGTTTAACGTTGCCGAAGCAATCGATAAGACAGATCGTCTGAGCGGCAATACATCCCTTCCCGCCACCGGTGGAGAATGTAAGAGAGCGGCGCTCGAACTTCACACCCTCGGCCTTCGCCTTCTGAGGAACAATTCGATAGTAGTGAGGTGCGCAGGTCGGACGCATCAGAATGTCATCTTCCAATTTCTCCTGCTGGTAGTGCCAGTCAAGAATATCCTCGTAATCTTCCTTGGAGATCAGTTCATTTAAAATCTCCTCGCCGCGTCCGGTTGGAACAATCATGAACATGTACCAGGCGGTTGCCCCGAGGGATTTGGCAACTTTGAAGGTGTTGGCGATATCGTGCTGGTTACGCTTGGTGAAGGATGAGTTGACCAGAAATTTCTGGCCGTGCTTGCGGAAATATGAGGCGGCGTTCACCACGCCTTGAAAGGCACCCGGACATTGGCGGAAATCGTCGTGCACTCCGGCAGACGAGCCATCAAGAGAGAGCGACACCATTTTGATCTCGGCCTTCTTCATCTTTATGCAAATCTCATCATTGACCAGCGCTCCGTTGGTGGCGATACAAATTCTGAGCCCGAGTGAAGTGCCATACTCCGCCAGCTCGAAGATATCAGGTCGAAGCAGAGGCTCCCCACCTGAGAGCACGACGACGGGCTTGGAGAAATCAGCCATTTCCTTAAGAAGTTTTTTTCCTTCCTCAGTGGTGAAATCCCCCTGTGAAGAGGTCATATCCGACGAGCATCGGCAGTGGACACACTTCAGATTACATTTTTGCGTGGTTTCCCAAGCAATCCATTTCGGGATGAATTCATCGGCCATACACACTCCATCAATAATGCCCAATCTATAATTTTTATGATGAAAGGTGAAGAGGATGAAGCAGGTCTATATATTTTTCCGGTGTATATTCAGCAGCAAACTACAATGTTATAGACCGGGTCACAGTATAGTTAAGTACAATGGGGTGATATGTATGCATTCAAAACATCTTTTGTTTTCTGCTCTTCTCATCGTCCTGGCACTTCGAAGTGCAGAAACTTTGGCGCAGGACACGCAAAAAAAGCATGGTGTTGATCAATATCAAAGCCGGGCCAAGAACCCCGTGGCAAAACATCATCACAAAAAAACGAAGGCCCTTCTCCCCGAGAAAATCGACCTGATGGAAAACCAAACCGTGGTTAAAAATCAAGATCAGAGAGGGACTTGCGCCTATTTCTCCACAACGGCGCAAATAGAAAGTGAAATTAAAAGAGTTACCAAAAAAGAGGTCAACCTTTCTGAAGAATATCAGATTCGCTATGGAAAAGGAGTTCTCGGCCACAGTCAAAATGGTGATGGCTCTTTTTCCTCTCAAAATCTCGAGACCTTTGAGTTCAGTGGTGTGACACTGGAAAGAGATCTTCCTTATCAACCTGACTGGTTTGGTGTTGGACTTCCCTGTGCAGGCATAGAAAAAAAATCTGAAGAGGCGGTTGAAAAAGGATGCTACTCGCACTTTGCCCCAACTGATGAAATGCAGGCCAAAGCGATCAAATTAGAAGGACTTACTGTCGAGCAAATTGATGTTGCGGATTTAAAAACAGTATTGGCGGCCGGAATCTCGCCTATCGTCTCAGTACCCGTCAACTTTCATGGCTGGGATGACACCACTGGAAATGCTTATCATAGTGATGAACTAAAAAAAGAATGCGATGAGAAACCTGATTCATGCGGTACCCACTCCATCTTGCTTGTGGGCTATGATGATAATTTAGAGGCCGTCTATGATGGAAAAACAGTCAAAGGCGCTTTCATCTTCAAAAACTCTTGGGGCCATGACTGGGCCAAGGGTGGCTACGGAAAATTTCCTTACGAGATGATTGAAAACTGGGGTTACGACGCCGCTTACACCACGTTAGATCAAAAATTCACTCTGCCTGAAGGCGCAGAGGTCTCTGGCACAGTGGCAACAACAATCGAGCAGATACTGTATGCTCATGAAATCGACGCTGATGGAAATCTGATCTCTAAAGTCAGTGCCAAAGTTTCCGGCGCGCCAAATGCCATGCTCTATACCAGTACCTTCGTCACAGACGAGGCGCATGAGCTCTTCCAACTTGATGGCGAATACGTTCGCGCCCCTTATTATCAAGCTGTAGGTCAGGACGGTTCGGCCACCATCGACAATGGCGTGATGAAAATTAACCAGACCACCTGGGATGAAGTGGTGGCCGCTTTAACGCCCGTCTTTCTGCGCGTCTCAGTTTACATTTTCAGCGATACTGAAGCATGGAAAGTTTTGGCGCGAGAATTTATCGCGCTTTAAGAAGGGCCCAATCTAAAAATTGTTCATAGATGGGCGCGATCAAAGGGCCATAGCCACCGCCCATCACATAGGCCACGGGAATCTTGCGATCAAGGAAAAAATTAAACAGGAACTGATCACGCGCCAACATTTCGGCGGCGGTAAGTTTCAAGTGTCGCGTGCTTTGTAAAACGTCGCCCTCAAAGGGATCGGCACCAAGCACAACCACCACCACATCTGGTCGGGGTTGCTCTCTTTCAAATTTTTCCAAACCTTGTTTTAACAAGGTCAGATACTGACGAGATTCCTGATAGGCCACGGGCACATCAAGCGTACTCGGAACAATATGCGGACGAGCGCCGTCCTGATCAGGCACACCCAAAGGCCAGCCATTACTCATGTGAATGCTGAAACTTTTTATCCAGGGAAGGAGTTTTGAAAAACAGGCCGTGCCATCGCCCATGTGCGCGTCCACATCGACCACCCAGGCATTTTTAAAATTATTATTTTTAAGCCGCGCCAAGGCCACCACAATATCATGAAAAAGACAAAAACCTCCCGGGCCATTGGGCCTCGCGTGGTGCATGCCTCCGCCTAAAAAGAAAGACCAGTTTTTTTCCTGCAGGGCATATTCCACGGCCTTAAACGTGCCATAACCTTCCGCCAGAAGATCATGAAAAAGTTCGCTTAAAGGAGTCTTGGCCAGGGCGGGATCATATCGGACCGTGCGACCACCATCAGCGCGCACACATTCATAACATTCCAGTAAGGCCTGATCGAGGGAAGCGCCTCCCTGAAAAAGTTTCTTCACATATTCCGCCGTATGAGCAAGGGCAAGGTCATGCTGTGTGAGTGCTTCAGCCGACTCACTCAGCTCATGCAGGCATTGCGCCCCAAATTTTTGCAGCAGATGGGCGCGCACCTGCTCGATGCGCGAAGAAAGCAGAGGAATTTGAATTCCGTAGTCCTGAAGATCGCGCTGCGCCTTCGCATGGTAAAAAATCAAAACACACTCCGAAATAGCATGATATAATTTTACTCAATGCTA
Source organism: Bdellovibrionales bacterium (assembly GCA_023250775.1). Taxonomy (GTDB): domain Bacteria; phylum Bdellovibrionota; class Bacteriovoracia; order Bacteriovoracales; family Bacteriovoracaceae; genus GWA2-49-15. Next base: position 3,670 of record JAHFAA010000194.1, on the reverse strand, counting down.
TTGTACAGACGACTACTTGTTTTATCTATTTTAACTTTATGGATTTCCCCTTGCTTTGGGGCCATCCCAACCACCACCGTGCGCGATGAGATGGTGCGCTACACTTTAATTCGCGATCGAACAATCTTGGAGCGCCCCCATAATTTATCTATTTTAAGCATCAAGGCGCATATTTCGTCTGGCACGAAATCGCTGATCAGTGAAATGCGCGAGGCGAGCAAGAATCCTGATCCCATTCAAAAAAACTTAAACGTGCTGGCGCTTTTAAATCGCTATATCAATACCGAGCGATATCTTGATGCCGATCTCGAAACTAATGTGCCCCTGCCCTATCTCAGCATCAAGAATTATCAATTTTTGCCTTACGCTTTTTATTCTTTTAACTTAAGTGGTGAACTTTCTATTTCCAATTTTGGCGACGTCACCAATCCCCGCGCCCAAACTTATCTCAAAAAAGAATCGGCCCTCGGGCTGGCCTCAGCCGTTCGGCATGAAAAATATCAGGGCAATTTTCGTCTCTACCAGCTCAAAAGAAGTGACGCCAAGGCCTTGCTAACCTACTCCGATATTGCCAATGATAATAAATCGCTGGTCCAGCTTGATTCCCTCAATGTTGAAAGCAAGGCCTATGCTCTTGATCTGTCCAATACCTGGACAATCAAGAATACGCAGCTCACCGCCGAAGTGCGCGAGCTGGCCTTGAAGAAAGATAAAATCCAAACCAATTACGGTTATCGTCCCCTTCTTCACGCCTTTTTTGTCACTGATCATGGTTTTTGGCATTATGGCGGTGGTATGCACTATCGCCGTTTTTATACTCTCGATGACGGAATGTATGTCGAGGCAGGCATCACTCGCGCCGGTCCTCCCAAGCTCGATTTGAGTACGCGAGTTACCAATGAATCTATCAACATCATTCCCGAACTCACCTGGGGGTTCTTTCACTTCCGCTACGGCATGCGACTGCAATATAGCAATCCGGTGGATGAAATGTGGGTCCCGGCCACTCATTTTGTCATTTTAGAGTTCCAATACCCTGATTTCTAAGGGCAGATTCGCTTGTAATCTTTACCTGAGGCCTACAAAAAAATCCCGATTTGTTTTATGTTAGCAAGCTTTGTCTTTTGGAGGATTGGGGCCATGAAATTTTTATTAAAACTGCTCATCTGCTTGACACAATTTAATCTCATTCCGTCGGCCCTTGGAGATGAATTACGCCTGGATCAAGGCGGAAAAAGTATGAGCAACGTTCCCGTGCACAATCAGGGAGACTTGGGGACCTGCTACGCTCACACTGCGGCCCAAGGGACCGATGCCTTCATCCACACCTATGCAAAAGATAATGGGAATTGGCATACCTCAACCACCATGCTTGGAACTGAATATCGCGACACTTTTTTCACTCGCATTTTCGCCATCGATGGCAACATTGAAGGTGGACTGGTATGCGGCTCATTTCGACGTTCGATCAAAAAAAAGGGCGCCTGTGCTGAAAGCAATATTGAAGGAATGTTGGATAGAATGTACAGCAACGTCAATCCTGCCTACCGTGTGAACCGTCTCTTCAAAGATCTAACCAAAAGCTTTGAGGATACCAAGAAGCTGGCGCGCAAAGTTGGTGAAAATGCTTATCCGCAAGGAGCGGGAATTCTCCTCCAGGCCCTGATGCTTGAAGGAGGTATCGCCTCCGAACTCCCAAGCGCGGACGAGCTTGCGGTGGCCTTGAAAGCGCGCACCAATCTTCAGTTCGCTCATACTTTTTTCACTCATCTATGTGAGGGGCCGCGGGTGCATGTCGCCAATGCCAAATGCCGCGATCATCATCTCTGGCTTCGTGGCAAACGCGGATTGCAGAAGTTAATTAAAGACGTCCAGATCAGTCTGAAAAAGAAAAATGCTCAACCTGTCATGATGAGCTACTGTGGAGATGTGCTTGTAAAAGGTCGAACATATCGTGGACTTGGAAACGCCATTCTCGACCCAATCAAAACCGGACTTTGCGGCTATCATGCTTCCGCCATCATTGGGTTGCGCGAGAAAGATCACACGACTCAATTTTTAGTGCGCAATTCATGGGGCACAGGATGCTACGGCTATTCGGCCGATTGGGACTGTGAAAATGGAAATTTGTGGCTTGATGCCGAGGTTCTCGCCCGCAACATGACCGATTATCATCAGATGGTCAACACTGGAAAACGCTAAGCTCGCGCTGGGCCCAGTCTTTGGCCGCGGCAATCTCCTCGTAATGCTCAAGGTTCTTATGTTTCTCAAAACCGGCGAGAAGAACAGCGCTTTTTTCCAGCACACATTGAAGCAGGGTTTGTTTTTTTTGAGATGAGAGTTCGGGACGAAGCTTGTAGATTCGCATCTGGGATAGGACTCTCCAATAATCCATAGCGCGGTAGGCATGACTCAATTGATCTTCATGGCCGCCGTATTTCTTGATGATAGGCAAATCCACAAAACCAATTTCATAAAGAGAGGTCAGCTTCAGCCAGAGGTCGTAATCCTCACACACCGGAAAATCGTTATCAAATCCGCCCAGCTCGAAGAACACCGATTTTTTTAGCAGAGTCGCCGAGGGGCTGATGACACAAAGTTGCAGCGATCTTTCAAACTGATCGCCACCGCTTTTCTTATGAATTTTTTTTTGATTGACGAAGGTGCCGCGACGAATCCAGATTTCCTCACCATGAATTAAAGGCCAGAGCGCATTTTCCTCATGCTTTTGCCATTGCCAGGCCAGCTTCTCCGGCAACCATTCATCATCAGAATCTAAAAAGGCCAACCAGCTTCCCTGGGCCTCTCGTGCGGCAAGATTGCGAGCATTGGAAACACCTTGATTTTTTTCCAAGCGAATAAGACGACACAAAACGGATGTTTGGTGACTGGCAAAACAACGTTCGACAATTTCACAGGTGCGATCGGTGGAGGCATCATCCACCACCAGAAGTTCAAGAGGTAAACGGGTTTGGGCCAAGACGGAACGAATGCTTCGTTCAATTACTTCCTGGCGATTGAAGACAGGGATAATGGCGGTGATCAGGCTCAGACTTTTTTCCATTCTTCTAGAACGGCATCAGTTTCTTTTTTAACTTGCGCCCAGACATCACCGCTCGGGTAAGTTCGAATGGCATGCATGAGGGTTTGCAGTTGCGCGCGAGATTTCGGGCCAACTAAAACCAGATCGACATTTTCAAAGGAAAAGTTAAAGGCGACGGCATATTGTAGGGGCGAAACATTATGCGCCTTCAAAATCGGCCGGATCTTTTCCATCACCGCCAACTTTCTTTCCACCACATCCCAGCGCCACCAGGGGGCGCGAGAGCGGCTGTCATCGGAATGAAATTGATTTTTCTTTTTCACGGTTCCGGTAATGATGCCCTTATCAAAAGTTCCCCAGCTCATAAAAGAAATATTTTGCGATTCGAGCACATCCGCCACGCGAGAATATCCATCGGTGTTCCAAATATTAAGCTCGGACTGCACCGCCTCAATCTTGGCGACTTCGCTCGCCAGGGCCAAATCTTCCGGATTGGTATTGCAAAGTCCCAGATGTTTAATCTTGCCCACTCGCTGGGCCTCGGCCAAAACTTCAAGCGGTCGACGGATATCCACATTTGCATCAGGCCAATGAACCATATAAAGATCAATATAATCCGAACGCAAA
>JAHFAA010000588.1 GCA_023250775.1 Bdellovibrionales bacterium | reverse complement strand
AGGATGCCGGCGGTCATGGAAATTGAAGTAAGGAGCAGGGCGCGTGCAAAGTTGTGGAATGCCAGCTCTGGAGTAGCGTAAAGGTAATTGAGCACAAAAAGAGAAAGGGAAAAGACCAAGGCCAGAAGAATAATTTTCAAGATCACCAGTGGGCGAATCCCCACCATGAAGCAAAGAACGATGTGAGTGGCAAACAAAAGCGCCGTGGTGGGGCAAGGGCCCATAATGAGGACGGCAAAAATACTGATGAGGGACAAGAAAAGTAAAATTAATGGGTGAAGCTTCATAGTTTCACCAACGTTTTATTTTCCAGAGAGTAGATCTCGTCGGCGATTTGTTTGGCCAAGGCAAAATCATGAGTAATCAGAATTTGCAGACGCCCGGCCTGCTTTAACTTCAAGATCAGCTGAGTAATCAAACTGACGTTGTTCTTATCTTGACCATAGGTGGGCTCGTCATACATGATCAGCGGTTTTTCCTGGGCAATGGCGATGAGAATTGAGAGCCGTCGCTTTTGACCTTCTGACAACATATAGGGCGAGCGGTCTAAGGTTTTTTCCAGGCCAAGGAGTTGCGCCAGCTGCAGGACAAGTTCCAGATGGGAAGATTTAAAAGAAAGCTCCTCGCGAACAGTATCAAAGTAGAATTGTGATTCGGAGTTTTGATAAATAATACTCATGTGATCGTAGCTTTGCTTCGCCGAAATATTTTGCCCATCGAGCTGAAACTGGATTTCTCCAGAAACCGGAAATTCCATGCGAGAAAGAAGTTTCAAAAAAGTCGTCTTCCCAGATCCGTTGGCGCCAACGATGGCGATAATTTTTTTTGGTTTAAAGTCTATGCTCAGCTTTTCGAAAATATTTTTTCCCGGATAAGAAAAAAACAAATTACGACAACTCAGACTGAGAAGTGGAGATGATGGCACGGGCGGAAGATGAATGGCATTTTGCTGTGGTTGCGCCGGCCAGGAAATGTTTTTATCACAAAGTTGCGACAGCTCGGGTACATGATGATCGATAACAATGATGGTGAATTTTCCTTTGAGCCAGGCCAAGAGTTGATAAAAATCTTTTTGCGTTTCGGGGTCCATAAAGGCGGTGGGCTCATCAAAGAGCAAAATTTTAGGCGCACAGGCCAGTGATGAGGCCAACACCAGCCGCTGACATTGTCCACCGGAGAGAGTGTAGGTTTTTTGTTCCAAGAGAGAAGTGAGTTTGAATTTTTCCGCCCAAAGCTGAGCGCCACGCTTAATTTGTTCACGGGAAAAATGAAAATTTTCCATGCCAAAAATTAATTCTTCCTTGGCGCGTGGTGTGACCATTTGTGAATAGAGGTTTTGAAAAACGTAAACAGTGTTTCGATCAAGTTCGAAAGGGTAGGATTTGATTAGGTCCTGTCCACGATAAGTAAACTCGCCATCCACTCGGGCAAAAATGTAGCGTGGGATTATTCCCTTAATGAGATGCATGAGGGTCGATTTGCCTGCGCCTGAGGGGCCGTTGATCCACACGAAATCATTTTCCTGAATCTCACCATCCGGAATGAGGGAAGTCTCGGAAGGGACTGATGAATTTAGAGAAGGGAAAGTGACCCGCAGATTTTTCCAGCGCAGAAGTGAGTCAGGCATCGTCGCCTCGGACGATGCGAAAGTTATTCAGTAGTCCTGTTTTTTTTAATCTTTGGCAAAGAAGATAACTGGGAAAAGCACAGAGAAGCACGCCGGAAATGAGAAAAGAGAGCAGTTGCAGGACATTGATGTGGTTAGGCAAACTTCGATAGTTGTAATAGAAAAAATCTAGGCCATAGCTGAAGGTCGCCGAGACCATGGAGGCCAGGATCAAGCTCCAGATATTCCATTTCTTGTAACCAAAACCGAAGAAGACAACTTCGGCCCCAAGGCCTTGCACTAATCCCCAAGCCCCTGACATGAGTCCCCAGCTCGCCAAAAAACCCTCGACAATCGCGGCAATCGTCTCTGACATGAGCGCCACACCCGGTTTGCGAATAATGAAAGCTGGAATGGTGGCGGCCAAAAGCCAAGGACCTGAACTCAAATATTTGAGGCCTACACCGGCCAAGAAAGGTTTAAAAAT
>JAHFAA010000193.1:1669-7128 GCA_023250775.1 Bdellovibrionales bacterium | reverse complement strand
AAGGTAAATGGAGTTTATGAAAACGATCCTCTGACAAACAAAGGTGCCATAAAATACGATACCATTAGTTATATTACCGCTCTTAATCAGGGACTGAAGGTGATGGATTCAACAGCCCTCAGTCTCTGTATGGATAATAATATTGATATTATCGTCTTTAACATTTTTGAGCGTGGGAATATCATGAAGGTAGTCATGGGTGATAACCTAGGTACCCGAATTACAAAAGAATTATAATTATATTGAAGGAGGCTTCTATGTTGAACGAAATAAAGAAAACTCTTGAAGATGGTATGAAAAAAAGTTTGGAATCGCTTAAATATCACCTAACGAAGATTAGGACTGGTCGAGCGAGCGCGAGCGTACTCGATGGTGTGATTGTTGATTATTACGGAACACCCACTCCGATTAAACAGGTTGGGCAGGTTAGTACTCCTGAGGCGCGCTTACTTCAAATTCAACCTTTCGATAAAACTCTTATTCCAGCGATTGAGAAGGCCATTTTAGGTGCCAATATCGGACTAACTCCTGCGAGTGATGGAAATTTAATTCGAATTCCTTTTCCTGCGTTGACTGAAGAAAGACGCAAGGAGCAGGTGAAAGAAATTAAAAAATTAGGCGAGGATGCGAAAGTTGGTTTACGAAATGGCCGTCGGGATCAGAATGAAAAAGTAAAAAAATTAGAAAAAGAAAAAAAGATTACTGAAGACGAAGCCAAGCGTTATCAAACTGAAATTCAGAATATTACGGATCGTTATACAAAAGACGTTGAAACGTTAATCAACAGCAAAGAAAAAGAAGTCATGACGATTTGAGTTCGTAAGTCGAGCGAAGGAAGCATGTGGAACGGGTAAAACACATTGCCATAATAATGGATGGTAATGGCCGATGGGCCACAATGCGCAATCGTCCGCGAGTATGGGGTCATATTCGCGGATCGGCGAATGTTGCTTCGATTGTGGAAGAAGCTGACCGTTTAGGAATCAAGGCCTTGACCTTATATGCCTTTTCCAGTGAAAATTGGAGCCGTCCGTTTAGCGAAGTTCGGGTTTTGTTTAGTCTTCTGAAAAAATTCATCAAAAGAGAACGCGCGCGGATTATTAATAATAAAATCCGTTTCAAAATTATTGGTGATATTTCCGAGTTGCCCCAAGGTACTCAAGAATTAATTCGTGAACTCGAACAAACGACAGCCTATAACCAGGGCCTAAAGTTGACATTTGCGTTTGGGTACGGAGGTCGCGCAGAACTTGTTTATGCAATGAATCAGTTTATTACCCAAAATCCCGGGCAAAAGATTAATGAGAAAGACCTAAGTAACGGTCTTTATTGTCCAGATTTAGGGGATGTAGACCTCTTGATAAGAACAGGAGGCGATTGCAGGATTTCGAATTTCCTGCTTTGGCAATTGGCCTATGCAGAATTGTTTTTTACTCAGACAAAATGGCCAGACTTTTCACCAGCGGAATTTTCGAGGATAGTTGATTTTGTTACCCGGCGGGAACGACGATTTGGTACAATTGGAGAGGTTTCTGATCTTAACGAAGCTCAAAAATTGGCCGAAAGAAACCGGGTGACCATAAATCAACAGCTGGGAACGCATTAATGTCTAACACTTCTATGCGGTTTATTTCTGCCGCAGTTCTCCTTTTCGTAGTAGTTTTAAGTTTTATGATCGGTGAATGGGCCTCCCTGGGAATAATTGTATTGTTGGGAGCTTTGCTGGTTCATGAGATTGAAGTAAATTTTTTCAAACACGGAAGAAATGTGATGTATTGGGCCTCTCAAGTCATTTTTCTTGTCGGGTTTGTTGCTTTTTTTTGGTACTTCACACCATGGCTTAAACATGGTTTTTGGGCCGCCTCGTTAGTTTTGAATTTTTCCCTTTTGTATTACTTATTTTTTACCGGAATGGAGAACAATTTTTTTTTGAAGCTGACCAAGATTCCACTTTTGGGTTTGATCTATACACTCTTAAACTTTGTCGGACTTGGGCTTCTCATTAAATTGGATCATTGGGTGGCCTTACTAACTTTAGTAATGATTGTCGCTTATGGAATGGATACAGGAGCATGGTTTTTTGGCCGTAAGTTTGGCAAGAATCCACTTTGGCCAAGTGTCAGTCCCAAAAAAACACGTGAAGGTCTGTATGGTGGAATGTTGACTGCGGGAGTTTTTGGAACGCTATTTTTTAGTCTTAAATTTCATTCTTTTTCTCTTCTGCTTCCGTTTATTTTTGCTTTGCTGGGACTAATTTCACAATTAGGTGATTTGATACAATCAAAATTAAAACGTCAGGCCAATATCAAAGACAGCTCAGCATTGATTCCAGGACATGGCGGTGTTTTTGATCGGGTCGATTCGTTGATCTTTCTGGCCCCATTTTTTCTAGTTTGGGTTCACTTATGGTGGAGATAGCATGTTAGAAAATGTCTTAATATTTATTATTTTTTTGTGTCCGTTAGTTTTTTTTCATGAGCTTGGACATTTTATTTTCGCCCGAATTTTCGGGGTTCGAGTTGAAGTTTTTTCTCTTGGGTTTGGGCCTAAAATCTTTCGTTTCAAGAGGGGCGGGACAGAGTATGCGTTTAGCCTTATTCCTCTTGGCGGCTACATCAAAATGTTTGGCGATGATCCGCTTAGCAAAGATGCTATTCCTGAGAGCGAGAGAAAATATTCTTTTTCATGGAAAAATAAGTGGGCCCGATTTTGGATTGTGTTTGGGGGGCCGCTTGCCAATATGGTTTTGGCCTTTTTAATTTTTTGGCTGTTGCTTTTGGTGGGTGAAAATCTACCCGAAATTAAATTTGGAGCTGTCCAAAAAAATACACCATTTCATGAAAAAGGTGTCCGCAGCGGAGATCTCTTGCGTGCCGTTAATGACGTCACTGTGACTTCACCGACAGACATTATTTCGACAGGTGAAGTGGTGAGTTCCATAACCGTCGAGCGTGAGGGGAAAAGTCTTAGATTGCCTCTTGGGATTGATTCTCAGATGTTTTTAGAATTATTTTCCAAAATAATGCCTCTCCTGCGTATTCCTGTGATGATCAATGACAAGGGTGATTTTTTTGTTTTGTCTCTTGATTCGAAGGCACCCACCTCAGCTAAATCGTTGGAGCAGTTGCAGGAAATGGTGGGCGCACTTGATTTCTATGTTTACAAAGTGAATGGAGATATTAAAGATTTTGCCAATTTAAAAAATACAAATTTTATTTTCGAGAAGAAGATCTCGCTTAATATCTCTGATTCTGATTCGTTTTATCGCGAATTTGCAAAGAATAATCTTTTCCCTCATGATCTTCTGGTTAAAAGTGTAAATATGGATTCGCCCGCGGACAAGGTTGGTATTATGGCGGGTGATATTATTGTTTCTTTGAATGATGCTGAAATGTACTCCTTTGATCAGCTACGTGCACGCCTGCAAGATTTACCTGCAAAACAAAAGATTAAACTGAATGTCAAACGTGCTGGGCAGATCAAGTCTTTTGAAATTTTGCCGGAAATAACCAGACAGGAAGGAAAAGATATCAAAATAATTGGAGTCTATAGCACCGGCGAATTTATGCCTGTGAAGTTTGTAAAAACACCTGCGAAAGGGTTCTTTGAGGCCGCTGGGGTGGCCTTCCTTCGAACCATTGATGCAACCGAAAAAACACTTGATGGCTTTCGAAAGTTGATCACAAAAGAAGTTTCGCTGAAGAATATCGGCGGACCAATTGCCATTGGGAAAGTTGCCTCCGATTCGTTTAAAACATCGCTGAGTTATTTTTTCCAAATCATGGCGTTTATTTCCATTAATCTTGGAATTATTAACCTGTTTCCGATTCCCGTTCTCGATGGTGGGCATATTATGTTCATCGTTTTTGAAATCGCGAATCGGGGCCCACTTTCTCGACGAAAGATGGAGATTGCCCAACAATTTGGCCTATCCATGTTATTGATTCTGACAGTGGCGGCAATTTTTAACGATATTTCAAAATTTTTCTAATTATGCCTCATTTCTATCTCGATACATCTCACGTTATTTCTATGGGCCTCTTGAATGAGCAGTTTGAATTTATTGATTTTCAAACGATCAATGATAAAAAATCCGGCACCCGTGCGCATTTGATCATAGACGAATTTTTAAAAAAACATGAGCTCGAAGTTAAGTCCATTAAGAGCTGGTTTGTATTGGCGGGGCCAGGATCGTATACTGGGATGCGAGTGTCTGAAGGGATTGCCCAGATTTTAGAACTAGAAAAGCTCACAGTGTATAGTATGTACGCCTATCAAATTCCAGAATTTGCGGGAATGTTGCATGGTCAGTGGATCACGTCTGCATTCAAGGGGCAGCTGTTCGTTTATTCATGGAGTGAGAGCAATAAGCAAAGTGAGCTGAAAGATCTGAAGGATTTTGCTGTATCCAAACCATCCGAGATTTATTTTCACGGTGAGCTACCTAAGGAATTACTGGCCTACAAATGGGCGGACCATGATACAAACGTGATTATTCAAAGCAAATCAAAGATGATTTTTAATACGGTCAAAGAATTGGGACTTCGTCAACAACCTCAATATTTTCGTGCTCCAGAGCAGGAGTTTGTTGTCAGTCCACTTAATGCCGTGAGTTTTCGCGAAAAGTAATTTAAACTTATTCGTGAATATGCTATTTCCAAATTACATTAAAAAAAATCACATTTTTGTTTTCATCATTGCTGAAATCATCTTGTGGATGTTGGGCCTTGCCCTTCTTACAAAATTTTTCCTACTGCTTTTTATTGTGCTGTTATATCTGTTTCGTCTTGGGCATGTGACCGTTCAAGATAAAAGCTTTGCCAAGAGTGATCTGAGTTCTATTTTCGCTCCAGCCTGTGGCCGGATCATGGACATTTCAAAAAGAGATCAGAAAATTCAAATTCTTTTACAAATTCCATGGCACCTTTCTTTTGCGATTCATGCACCGGCCATGGCCGAAGTTGAAGATTTTAAGACCTGCTCTGGCAAAGACATTTTTAGAATGTCTAAGGTCGATGACTTTTATCGGGAATTTTCACCCCATTGCCTCGAAGTGAAGTTAAAAATGGCCTCCGACGTCCATGCTGAGTTGAAGCTCATTAAATGCTCTTTTGGGTTATTTCCTGATGTCTGGGTGAGACAAGGTGATCTATGCCACCAGGGTTCTGTCATTGGCGTGTTTCCCTTTGGAGGTACAGTTTCACTGTCATTGCCGTTAAACTATGAGATAATTCCTAAAGTTGGTGATATGGTTACCGGCGGTTTAAGCCGAATTGCCAATCTTAAAACTGAAATATTGGTGGGTAGTTAGTTATGGAAAGTCACTTAGAGCATGAGAAACGTGAGGCCAGAAAATTGGCCTTTTTTCTCCCGAATACTTTTACAGCTTTGAATATGGCCTGTGGTTTTATGTCCACACTGTTTTCTTTTCAGGGCGATTTTCATGCAGCTTGTATGAT
>JAHFAA010000193.1:0-1659 GCA_023250775.1 Bdellovibrionales bacterium | reverse complement strand
TGTCGATGGCAGAGTAGCTCGATTGACCGGAACCCAGTCGGCCTTTGGCGAGCAGTTTGATTCTTTAAGTGATGCGGTCTCTTTTGGCTTCGCCCCCGCCGTTCTCATGTATCAAAAGTTTTTGATTCCTTATGGTCGAGCGGGCGTCGTCATTTCGTTTATCTTTCTCTTGTGCGGGGCCTTAAGATTGGCCCGCTTCAATGCCAATATCGATCGTGTGACCTCTTACTATTTTCAAGGCCTGCCCATTCCAGGTGGAGCTTTAGCCGTTGTAGGATATGTGCTACTCTCACTTGAATTTAATTGGATGAATCAATTAACCGCTTTGGCTGCCGCTTATTCCCTGTTTTTTGCTCTCCTCATGATTTCAAATGTTCCATTTTTTTCATTTAAAAATGCCACATGGGCCAAAGAACATAAAAAGGCCGTTTTATTTTTAATTTTTGTCGTGCTCGCACTGACTTTTGTTTATGAGCAATTGATGGTGCCTTTCATAATGTGGACCTATGTAGCTGGATGCCTTCTTTATTTTTTCACTCATAAGGGTGAATTAAAGAACGTTTTTGAATGGAATAATGAGAATGAAAAAGACGCAGAATAATCTGCCCTGGTTTTATCTTGCGGCCATGTTACTCATGGCCAGTCTGTCAGTTTTGGCAGAAGAATTCAATTTGGAAAATGAAAATTATTACAAGAAGGCCAAAGCTGATAACTCTTATATATCTTCTGAATGGCAAACGGCTGCTGAAACAATCCAAAAAGCTAAGATCGACAAAGAAGATGATGGTGCTTTTTTTGTGGGTGGCGAAGACCAAGATCATGAATTGATCAGCAAAGACAAGAAAGAGACAAAGGCGAAGCAGCTTCCGGCAGGAGCGGCAGTTACTCCAGTTTTAGATGCCGATGTTAAGGAGGGGCTCAATCCCCGTCTCCATTCGTCAATTCGTGGGCAGGATTCGGTGGCAATTCCTGAAAATTATTCTAACGTTTCAAATAGCATGATGATTAAAAAAGTTGCCTGGAAGACAGATTCATCTTTTGGAATGACGTATTTTGCCGGTGATAATTACCAATATCATGATTCTGCGAATGTCTATAATAGAGTTTTTCGTGATGGTTCCAGAAATACAAAGAGTGGTCTTTTAATGCTTTCCAGCTCAAAGTTTTTTGCACGCGGTTTTTTAGATTTAAAAATCGGAATCAATATCGGTGCAAAGTACAACTCAGGTTACGGACTTTTCCCTCAAGGTGCTCAGAGCGAAACAAAATTTACATTGTGGACGATTCCCGTAGATTTAGCTTTCGGCGTCGATATTCCCATTTCACGTTTTCTAAAATTCTCGGTCAATGGCGGGCCTTCTGCTTTGGGCCTCATCCAATCGCGCAATGATCGTGATTATGGCGACAAAGGTGCTGATACTCGGGAAGTCGGTACCGGTTACTTTGCCTCCGCTCAGGCGTTGATCGGCCTCTCCTCAATTTTTCCCAAATATGGCGTGGAAATGTACACCGACTATAGCGTTGGTCAGACGCAGTTGAGCGTTGAGGCCCGAACGGTACACTATAAACATTTTCAAGATGATATTACAGTCGATGGTACTGCCTTCGGTGTCGGCATTATTTTTGAATTTCTATGATCGATTCCGCTATCAAATATTT
>JAHFAA010000192.1 GCA_023250775.1 Bdellovibrionales bacterium | reverse complement strand
TCATCTCTGAGGATTTTCGCCGCTTGGAGAACTTTCTTGTCTTCACCTTCAGCAAAAGCCACTTTAATTTTCCGACCAAGTTGTTTATTCAAAGTTTTAAGACTATCGCGACAGTAACTTAAAAATTCCCCACCTGAGCTGAGTCGTGCTTCAAGTTGCAGGGCATATTCTGTAAAGTTTTTGATCGGATTTTTTGCTACACCACTATCCATAGCAGCACGAGCAACCGCTGGCGCCACACGAGTAAGCACGCGACGATCAAAAGGTTTTGGAATCAAATAGGTACGGCCAAAAGAAAAATTCTCGCCACCATAAGCAAGTTTTACTTCATCAGGAACTTCTTCCTTGGCTAAAGCGGCGAGCGCTTTTACCGCGGCCATCTTCATATCCATGTTGATTTTAGTGGCGCGCACATCAAGTGCCCCTCTAAAAATGAAAGGGAAGCCCAAAACGTTGTTAACTTGATTGTGGAAGTCCGAGCGGCCAGTCGCCATGATGGCGTCTTTTCTCACGGCAAAAACTTCATCTGGATAAATTTCAGGATCAGGGTTGGCCATGGCAAAAACTATTGGATCTTTGGCCATACTTTTAATCATATCTTGATTAACCAATCCTCGAGCGGAGCAACCAATGAAGGCATCGGCATCTTTAAAAGCATCTGTGAGGGTTCGCGCACTCGTTTTAACTGCAAATTCATCCTTATACTTATTCATCCCTTTTGTGCGGCCCTGATAGATCACCCCTGTGGAATCGCACATGAGTAAATTTTCTCTGTGCACACCAAGGTGGATAAAAAGTTTTGCGCAAGCAATAGCAGCGGCACCAGCTCCACAAAAGACAACTTTTACATCGCTAATTTTTCTTTTGGTCACTTCTAGTGCATTTAAAAAAGCGGCTGAAGCGATGATGGCCGTACCGTGTTGATCATCGTGCAAAACGGGAATATTCATCTGCTCGATAAGGGCCTTTTCCACTTCAAAACATTCCGGTGCTTTAATATCTTCTAGATTGATTCCACCGAAGGTAGGCTCGAGGGCCTTTACAGTTCGAATCATTTCCTCGACTGTCGGTGTATTGATTTCAATGTCAAAAACATCGACGTCGGCAAAGCGCTTAAAGAGAATACCTTTTCCTTCCATAACAGGTTTGCCTGCCAAAGCGCCGATGTCACCAAGGCCAAGCACGGCGGTTCCGTTGGAAACGACGGCGACTAAATTGCCTTTCGCTGTATATTTATAAACATCTTCAGGGTTTTTTTCGATTTCCAAGCATGGAGCGGCAACTCCGGGAGTGTAGGCCAAAGATAAGTCACTTGAGGTGGCGAATGGTTTAGTGGAGCGGACTTCAATCTTTCCAGGTCGTCCGGTGGAGTGATAATCGAGAGCGGCTTTGTATTTTTGTTCAAGTTCTAGCTTTTCTTCCATGTGAAAATCCTTCGTTCAAATAAATATTTTGGTGGAGGGCATTCTAACTCTGAGCGGGTGTAATTTCCCTACTCTGTGCGTTGAGATGTCGTTGATATTGAATGCTTTTTATCAAGAAAGTGATGCGCCTAGCAGTGGCCTGAGCTATTCACCTTTATTGTCGTTGGTGAAATAAACTCCCAGGCCCATCCTGAATGATTTAGTTTTATTTATGGGCTCTAAAACTTTTATGACAATACGACGATTTAAACGCATATTTTCAGGAATAGGGTCACCCTTATCATCTTCGTTCGGGGCAAGAGGCTTCGTATCGGCCAAACCAATTGCAGCAAGGTTACGTGGATCAAAACCAAAATATTCAAAGCGGCTAACAACAGCAGCTGCTCGCGCCGCGCTCAAACCCCAGTGAGTAGAAAATTTACTCTCTTTTCCGATGGGCTGATTATCGTCGTGACCTTCAACCAAAATTCGATAATTGGCATCTTTAACTTTTATCAAATCGATCAAAGAGTCGAGCAGGAAACGACTGTCATCTGTTAAGTCAAATGAATCTTTATCAAACATAATGCTGCCACTAAAAGTCACAACCAGTGCGCCATCTATGATCGATGTTTTGGTTAACTCCTTGAGCTCTGGATGCTTGGCGACTTCTTCTTGTAGCTGTGTAAATTTGGTATTGGAACTTTTGTACTTGTCCTTATTAAAGGCTTTGGCAATTTCTTCTATTTTTTTAGTTGCACCAGGTGGATCATAGTTTGCAAACACCATCATGAGAATGAAGAAACAGCAAATGAGAGTCATCATGTCCGCATAAGTAACCAGCCATAGCAAGCTTGTATCAAAAGAGGCTGGTTTATTTGAACCTAGATCACCCATAATTTCCTACTTGCCGATAATTTCTTTCCAATCCAAACGTGCACTCGGCGGCAGATAAGAATTTAATTCTTCTGCCACGACAATTGGGTTTGATTTGTTGAGAAGGTGTTTGATGCCTTCAATAATAATCAAATTTTTTACGTGACCAACTTTGGAGGCCTCAATTAAATTTTCCGCCACAGGAACAATAAGCATGTTGGCCGTCGCACTACCATAGAGAGTTGTAATAAGGCAGATACCCATGGCAGGACCAACCATCTTAATAGCATCTTCTCCACCTAGGTTGGCCAAGAGAACAATCATCCCGATTGTAGTTCCAAGCGCACCAAAAGCTGGAGGATATTGGGCGAGAGTTTTAATTTTGGTGGCATCCTCAAGATGCATGTAGTTCATGTTGTTAGCACGATCGGTAAGGATGCGGATCAGATGCTCGCTCTCTAGAATACCATCGTTAATAAGTTCGAGCGCTTCTTTGAGGAAATGGTCAGAAACCTTATTGATGTGGGCCTCAAGAGATTCTCCTCGCCGATAGGCATCGCCAATTTTCATGATTTCAGCAATTACGCCTGCGTAATCTACCTTATAACCACCAGTGACGTGTCTTAGAAAAATTTTAAACAGAGTCACCATGTGACTAATTTTGTAACTGATCGCCGCTGAAGCAAAAGTTCCCCCAAACACGATGAAGGCCGATGGGTAGTCTAGGAAGATTCCAATATTCGGGGAGGCCAAAACTAACCCGAAGTAAAATACAACCAGTGATAGACTGAGTCCGATGAGGGAGGTGATACTCATAAACGCTGCCCTTAATAAGGTGATTGCTGGAAGTTTATCGGTAACTTTTGGAGATCATTTAGTTTTGTCAATTTGAAATAAAATAGTCAGACATAGAGTTGCAAAAATTGCCACAGTCCCTCTTCTACACATAACCTGGCTAAAATAAAGATAATGGCTGCATATTGGAAAAATATCTTATTTTTTTGCTTGGTCTATTGGGCGTTCACTTTTTATGCCTCTGTGACCTACGGCTTTGGTGGTCCCAGTGAGCAAAAAGATTCCGCGACTACGGCCCTTGAAGGAAATAGCGGCTCTCCCCAGTCTTCCGACAGTGAAGGTTCCTCCAAAAATAAAGTAGATCCAAAAAAAGATCCCCAGCTAGCTTATATTGCTGTGAAGGGTCCCGATTTTGAAACCAAGGGCAGCTATCCTCGTGCAGAAATTTTAAAAGTTGCCATGGATGAAATTATTCGAACCCAAAAGTTCGAGCTGGTCTTTAGCTCAACTCAAGCTTTTCGTGATGCCAACTATCTGTTCTTTGAGCTGCATCTCCGAGGCAAAGAGGTTCACTGGGGAGATAATCAAAAAGGTTTTGATTTAGATTATTTCCTGTTTAACGGCAAGACTGGAAAGCTGGTGACAGAATCTCATCGCGAGCGAGTTTTTGATCGCCATCTTCAATATACCACGCGAGTTATGCTCTATGAAGTTTTCTATGGAAAAGAGATGGCGCAAAAAAAAGCTGCCGCTAAAAAAAATCCACTTGAGGCCGAGAATGGGACTGACAAAGATAACGGAGATGAAAAAAGCGCTGAGGCAAATAAGAAGGCCGCAGACAAAGCAAAGGCCGACAAAGATCCCAACAAAAAGGTCGAGGAAAAAATAGAAAAAAATAAAAAGGGTCCTTCGATTCCGGCTCCGAATATAGTGCCACCAAAAATTCCTCCGGAAATTGTCATTCCACCTAAAAAAACCAAGACCGCCAAACCTCCTCAAGAAAAAGAAGAAGAGGGCAATAAAGATAAGAGCAGCGAAGAATCTTCAAATAGCGGTGCCCCAAAAAAGGCCGGTACTGCTGCAGCACCGACACCTCCTAAACCAGAAGATGAGCCAGAAAAAGTTGCTAAACCCGAGAAGCCTGAAAAACCCGAAATAGATCTCGCCGAGTCCATCCAAACTGAAATAGCTGCTCATTTGGCCAAATTAAAAAAAAAGAAAAAAACCTTAGAGGATGAAATTAAAAAAGAAGAGGAGCAAAAAGAGGATGATCAAAAGAAGAAGGAAATTGAGGGCGAAGCCAGTAAGTTTGAATTAGTGGCCCAAGCCGTTCAACCACCAGCATCACCAAATACCCAATCACTCAAGGCACTCAAAACCTATACCATGGGTTTCGACGTCCTCGTCCAGCAGGTCAACAGTACTGATCTCATTACCGTGAATAATACTTTCACCCATATTGGATTTAACGGAACTGCTGCCATCCATTTTGATAGAAAATCGGAAGATGCATTGATGATTCATCTTCGCATGACACAAGTCGTGGACAGCGGTCAGTATAGTGTTCCAGGCATGAAGCAATTGGGCCTTGGTTATCTTCTTTCCATTCCCGTTTTACGTTTCTATCCCAGTGCCGGTTTCGAATATGAAACCCAGGCCTTCGTTAACCTCAACACGCAAGGTGGAGGTTTGGCGGTAAATGAAAATAAATTGCTCTGGTATAAGGGTGATGCTGAAGTTCGTTTTAATATGGGCTGGCGAATTTTTGCCTTGTTAGGTGGGATGGCGAGAACTTTTGCTGGAACCACCACCTATGGCGGAAACGGCAAATCTGTGAACATCGATGGAAGTAGAGTGGAGGTCGGGATGCGCCTAGAACTATGGCGAGGTGCTTTTCTAGAATTGCTTGCCCAAAAGGCAAGAATGCAGTCTCAAGGCCTGAGCAAACTTGTTAACGAACAAACAACCTCTTACGCCTCTGTTGTTATGCCTCTCTGATCTCGTCTGCTGAAATGGGCAAAAATGGCCTAACTGCATTAAAAAGTTCCCTATGAAATAATACTTATGGTGAGGTGTCTCATGCCTGAGCAAAATAGTAAGTCGTCTTCTCCTGAAAAAGTAAACAAGCTTAGAAAAAAGTTCTTAGAAGTTGAGGGATTAGCTGAAACCTTGGCACATGAGGACCTGCTTCAAAGTGTTACAAACACCCAGCAAACGCCACCTCCAATTCAAACTGCTTCACGGATTGAAGAAGAAATTGTGCTTTGGAAAAAACAATCAAACGATTTTCGCACCTCAAGCAATGTTCGAGAGCAAAATGCTGGCACAACTCGATACACAAGTGATTGGGAACAATTCACACAAAATATTCGCTTTATAGCTCCCTCCAAGGCCGATGTTGTTTTTAGTAACATTCCCAAAAATACCGATGGAATGGGAAAGCTTTTTCAAGGTGTATGTCGTATTTTAAAAAATTATCCCGATTTTTTTTCATTGAGTATTACCCAGAAATATCGGGGTAGCGCCGAAGCCGTAAACGCCAGTGGGCGATGTTCACTCCTGTTTGGATTAGATGTAGAAGCACTCAAGCCAAATCAAACATTAGATGAAATGCGCCACAACCAAGAAAGCAAACTCAAAGTATTAAGATTTCTTTATCAAATAAAATGTCGCGAAGAAACTGACGAAATTAAAGTCCAACTACAACACAACAAAAGCACGCTTGAGGCGTCCGAATTTATTGTCATTGTCTTTGTGTATTCACCAGTTGTGGAAAAAAAGGCAGAACCGGACAAAACAACAAAGTCAAAGATCAGGCAAAAATCAAATATCCCTTTGGAGATGTAGAATATGAAATTAATTCATAGCGAGATGACTCCCTTTGAATTGGTAAAGGTTGGAATAGGTCGCATAGCTGGAGTAGGGCTCGTTATTGCCAGCGCGCTCATCGCTTTTCAAATTCTAAACATTGAAAAAGAAATGTCCACTCTTAGAAGAGGGCAGATTCAATTTGAAAAGTTACAAAATAAATTAGCAAGTTTTACTAGGCCGCAAAATCTAGTGACCTTACCTTATCAAGAGTTAAGGAATTTAAGTGCGACCCTTCGAGACTATAAATCAACTAATGGCACGCAAACTTCACCAGCAGTACAATCTTCTTTTGATGCCTATCATGAGTATATCGCTGGACGAGGTGAAATGACGGCCTTCACGACAATGATGGAAGACATCAAAACCGATGTTTCCAAGATTAATGAGACAATCAAAACTATTTCGCCTAATCTTCGAGGTACAGAGGCGGTTATCGCTTTCAGTGGAATAAGAAAATCATTTGAGGCCATTCAAGATTTAGTTTCCAAAGTTGCGAAAATGCCCGTTGGCCATGCCCAATATGTTTTTCTGAGTGATATTTTCACAACCACAAAAAATACTTTTAATTCTCTTAATTCAAAAAGCACGATCCTTGAAAGGGCGATTCGTGATTATCGCAATAAGCTTGTGTCGCCCACTGAATTGTTGGTTGATAAGGTGGGTGCTCTTCAAAATAAGAATTCTTTTGTTGCCTCCCAAATGCCGGTTATTTTTGGCCTCAGTAACCATATTGCAAACATTCAAGAGGGACTTACTGATGCTATTGGAATTCAGAATGCCTACCAGCGTTTGGGCCATGAGCATATTGCCAATCTTGCGTTAATGCTATTTTTGGCTTTGCTTGGAATGGCGACAATGACAATTGGTCGTCTTTTTGCACGAAGAGTCCTGGCAAAAGAACAAATCATCCCTCTCACTCCCAAAGTCGTTGAACAAACATTCTCCGATGTAGCTCCATTGCAAAACACAACCTTGAGTTGCTTCTTGGCCGAGAACATGACAACAGCGGCTGCGGTTACAGATACAAAAGAAAATATCACATGGGCGAGCAAGAGTTTCTACCGAACCTTAGGCCTTGACTCAAAAAAGTCATATAATTGGAATGAGCTATTAGAAAGTCATCTTGTGAGGGCCAACAGTGCTCTAGGAATTGAAGGCGCAGTTTCTGTGCTCGGGAAACCCGGGCAGGAGCTGAAACTCTTAAGTAAAACTGCTCAAC
>JAHFAA010000191.1 GCA_023250775.1 Bdellovibrionales bacterium | reverse complement strand
ACCCTGAAGCGCCATTTTTTGGTGCTGCAATCGATTCGTAATTTTTTCTTATCCCAAGGTTTCCTTGATGTGATGACTCCACCGGCGGTTCCTTGTCCTGGCATGGAACCGCATATTCATGCTTTTCAACTTGCAGGGTCGCCCTATTATCTTCACACCTCGCCTGAATTTTGCATGAAGGAATTGCTAACTCTCCAGTTTGAAAAAATTTTTACTCTTACCCATACTTTTCGTAACGAACCGAATTCCAGCACCCACCGTTTTCAGTTCACCATGTTGGAATGGTACCGCGCCCACGCTCGCTATGAACAAATCATGGATGATTGCCAGGGTCTCGTTGATGCAGTTTCGACAACTCTCGCGCTGCCTGCGCCGAAAATCAAACGCATCACCGTGCAATCAATTTTCCATCAATTTGCCGATCTGGATATTTTGCAATATTTGGATATCCCTTCCATTCAAAAAATTATTCGAGAGAAATATCCCCATCTTATTCACAATCCTGAGGATTGGAAAAATTTAGGATGGGAAGATTATTTTTTTGTTTTGTTCTTAAATGTGATTGAACCGCAGCTCAAAAATTTAGGCGCCGTTTTACTTTACGAATTTCCCGCTCCCTTGGCGGCGCTTTCAACCATCAAAGATAGTGACCCTCGCGTCGCCGAGCGCTTTGAAATTTATTTAAATGGTGTCGAAATCTGCAATGCTTATAACGAACTCACCAATGCCAAAGAACAACGAAAACGTTTTGAGCTCGCACAAGAGCAAAAATTGCGACTCTACGGCAACACGCCGCCAATGCCTGAGCGTTTTCTTGCCAATTTAGAAAGAGGCATGCCTCCCGCCGCAGGAATCGCCATGGGAATCGAGCGTTTGATCATGGCGCTCACAAAAGATCCAAACGTTTTTTGGGATTAAGATGTACAGGATGTACAAATGCCGTCGTGAGCAGGAGCGATCGACGGCGCCTATCCTCTGTTTAAATGATTAAAAATTTTGTGCAATTTAATAATCACTTCCGATTTCAAGAATTGTGATGGCACCGAGGCCGCCCATTGCATGTGGCGTTCGGCAGAAACATCTTTGCGCAATTCATTGTTCCAAATAGTGGGATATTGTTCCGCCATTTCGCTGGAGAAAACAGCGTACCACTTATATAAATCTTGCGGATTCTTATAGTACTGATCGATGATCTCAAGTGCTTTTTCCGTCACTATTCGCTTTAAGGTATAAAAATTCAATTTAGAAACGGCCTCTTTTTTCAAAGTCTGGTTTACAAATCGCTCAAGAAATTTGATCGCAAAATCTCCTGATCTTTCTGTTACAGCTGACTCATAATTTTCCAGGCCGGCATAAGTGGCATCCAAAACCATGGCGCGGTAAATTCCTTCTCGTGAGGCACCTTGCTCCATGGTATTCATCCACTTTGAGAGATCATCATCGTTGGCCTTCATTCCGCGCGTTTCCACAATGACTTCTTCAATGAATGCCAAATTATATTTCTGGTATTCTTCCGGCTTAATTTTAAATTTTGAGGGATCTTCTTTCACCGTATACATTTCTGTCGATTTTGCATCTTCAACCAGTTTTGGAATCGGCGGTAATTCCATTTTCGCCACAGGCGCAGGGCCAAGAATTGTGAGAGTTAAGTCTTCACCCAAATATTTCACCATCTGTGGACGAATTTTTTCTACATAAGGTTTTACTTTTTCCGGCCAAGTTATGGCAGCACTCGCTGGCCCACTCAACGACATGGCCAAGAGCAAAGTTACTGCGAGAAAAATTACCTTCATTTTCAACTCCTCCAAATTCTCAATACTTATAAAATGTAAGTATACTCGCACTTAAGATTTCACTAAAGGTGCCAATTAATTGACCGATAAGCTTGGTCGGAATACATAACTCCTCAATTTAAAACAGGAGTGCCCAGCAGTTGAGGCATTTTTTTAATCCTAAGTATTCCTAAACATTCCATAAGCTCATGGGATTAAAGATTTTTTAGATATTTCCTCAACCTCTTTCGCGACCGTACCGATAATAGGTGTATGAAGGTTCGTAAAATTCTGACGAAACTCTTTCTAGTACTATGTTCACTCGCCGTGTTGGCGGGCTGTATGCCTGACAGTTTGACCAAATGGGAAAAACCGGCGGAAGTAAAACCAAATAGTGGTAGCACTGTCACAGGACCCGATGGGACACCCATTAATGTTCCACCTCCGACTACCGGAAGTGGGCCGTCATCTTTCAGTTATCGTGCAGCAACTATGGGATTCCCTACTGGTCACGCAGTCAGCGAGTCGCCGACTATCATCGGTGCACCAGAAGGAATTACAAATACGTATGTCTTTTCATCGTACGACGCAGACTTTCCCACAACGCCAAAATCACTTAGCACCGTTGGCTTAACCTTAAACGCCGGAACAGGCAAGATCTCTGGAACACCATCGGCCTATGCTCCGGAAACTAACTTTGTTATAAAGGCCTATCACGTTAATTCTGGCAAAACGCTTACCACAACCCTGGGGATTGGCGTTGCTACCGATCTGACTGCTATTAAATTTTATTATCCGCAAACTGTTGGACGCAGACTGATCCTCACCCTTCCTAATGTTTCCAGCTTTACCGAAGGTGGCTGGATTTCTAATAGTGAGGGAAGTGTTGGAACGGTAGAATACGTTGATGCAACCTTAAATCAGCTTCACATTGAGGTGACTGCCTCTGCGAATACAAAAGGGTTTCAAGATGGTGACCCAGTTGATAATGTTTCAATTTTTGTTTTAGCTGAAACAACGATTACTTCTGTCTCCTATGCAATCCCAACTAGTACCGGCGGTGAGTTTGCACCAACGTTCTCTGTTGACCTTGGGACTGGCACCAGCAGTGAAGCTTACTCCCTAAACTATTCAATCACCCCAGACCCTACAGGTGGAACAGGCCTCAACTTCGAATCTGACACTACCGTAGAAACGAAAGGAACATTCACTGTCCCGATAAACTCTGATAGTCTTGTGGCAACTACGTATACTGTCACAGTCACCAATTCTATTAACCAATCAAAATCTCTCCCTGTTCGTTTTAGTATAAGCAATGCACCTCAAAATTTAAGCATCAACAACAAGGCCTTACTTCAAGTTGATGACAATTCCTTTTTTAATGTTGGTGACACCATTACCAGCAGTGACAGCGGAAGCGGTTTCGGTCGAGTGGAAAGGAAATTTTCCAATGATCATCTTCTCGTAGCGGTCAAGAGTGGTGAATTTAATGTCGACGCTACAGTTGACTCAGTCTCACCATATTTAACACCACGGGCCCTTATCACTAAAGTCGATATGATCAATGCCATCATGCTGGTCGCAGCAGGTAGTGGAGCTGGTTTTGGAAGTGGTAGCGGCATCTCTGTTTCTGGAAGTGCGACCACCTACGGTGTTGTGGTGGCCAAGGACACAACTTCCACCGTGTCAATGACAGTCACAGATGCTGCACAAGCAGCCAATTGGTCTGCTGGCGATATGATTGTGGGAAGAACAAGTGGCGGTATCGTTGACAGCGACAATACCGGTGTAGGCAATGTTTTAGCAGTTAACTCAGCAACAATGCTGGTTAATATGATTTCGGGTACGTTTTTAACTCTGAATTGTCTCGAAAATCGCGCTTCGTGGGTTGGTAATGGAGCAACCTGCGCTCCCGCAGTTCCTGCTACTGGCCCAGCCATCTCAGCAGTTAACGGAGTACCTACTCTACTTGACACTTTATATGTGCGAGTGGTGTCAGGAAATTTCAAGGTGGCCAATAACATCTGCCCGACCATTGATGGGTCAGCAGGTACTGGTTGCACACCGCTTCTGAATGTTTTTGCTGATAACCTCAAACTGACCCTTGCCTCGGGCGCAAATTTTAAACGTGGCTACAATATTACGAATGAGTTTGGTGCCGCTGGAGTTGTTGATACAGTTTCTACAAACGACGTCACTGTTATGGTAGACAACGGCAACTTTTCTACTGGGCAAAATATTGACAAATATAATCCCTACACCGGTGCAACGACGACGATCAGTGGTAGCAACATTTACACTCGACAGAAATTTAATGCTTATGTACGTGAGCCCCTGACCCTCAAGCCCTCGCTCTCTCAGGGAGATAACGTGACATATCGCCTTGGCTCCGGTGTTGGTTATAGCACCATTCTGCCTACAGGTTTAACTCTCGATATAAGTACAGGAATCATTAGTGGCACTCCAACTCAACCTTTTGCCTCCACTCACTTTCAACTTCAAGCACGCAATGCTGTTTGCAGCACGGGCGGCGCGGTTATATGCCCTAGTTATTCATTTTATCTCGAAGTTTTTGATCATTTCACTCTCGAAAATTTCACCGACAATGCTTTAAGTTACAAGCTACACAAGACTGGTCAGTCTCGCCATACAACACCTTGTCGCATTACCACGGCTCAGTTAAACGCCGCTCCACTTAATGGTGTTGCCTATCAAGAGTCAAAAGACATCACATGTTTTTTGGAGGCCGGCGAATTGGATCTCTATATGAGTGGCTTGAAACTGAAGACCAATGTAGGTGGAGGAATGTGTAACTTCATCTCAATGAGACCTTATCAATTCTTTAATTATCAATATGCCAAGAGTAACGCTCAAATCAGTGGGAAAAAAGTTTATACCTACAGTATCGATCCTGCTTGCGTCACATGCGATGACCCTCAAAGCGGCGGTGTTGGCGTGGCGTGCAGCAGTCTCTCTAATGGTTCCTGTGATAGTGATCATAGAACAGTGGCCGATCAAACTTTACCCAATTGTGATGACGGCACTTATATCCCGGTTTCTGTTACTATTGCGCTTCCTACCTGCCAAGGTGGAGATGTCACTACAACTGTAGGTGCAGCAACAACATGTGGTGGCTCAATTTCCAAATGTATCAATGGCCCTGCTAAAGAACATTTCAGTGATGCTGAGCTGGATCTTGGTGTAAACAGTAAAATAACTGATGCTGGCAGTGGCATCTCTGGCATGCAGTATATCTTCACGTCACCGCTGAATAGAGGATTGGTGACCAATGCCTATCTAGCAAATTTTGAAAAGAAAAATACCTGTGGGCCATCAACATCTCCATCGACCTATTACGCCGCCGCCTGGCAAACTTATGCGCAAGGTACTTACTACCAGGTAGTGGTAGATAACAAGCGAACTGTTAAACCAGGTGATGTCGTAACAGCTTCAGCAGCAGCTGCATCTGGAATCGTAGACAGCGTATATACCGCAAAAATCGATAGTGACAATAACGGCTCTCTTGATGCCGATGTGCTCATCATTAGGGCAACAGCGGGCACTATGGCCCAGTGGACAGGGGCAATTGCAGGTACGGGAGGGGCCACAAATGTAATCGGAACTACTGTCTATGCTTACGACAACCCATTTAGACGAGCACAGCCCTTCTATGACTTTAACTGCCTCAATGCTGCCTTCGATACTATTGGAAGAATTCGTTTGATTGTCCGTGATTGGGACCGAGCATTTAATTCCACCTCTCGCATTGATCGAGTAAATCCAGATGATATTGCGAGCACCATCCCAGGCTTTATGGATGTGAGCGCATTGGATGACTTTGGAAACGCCTATAATAACCGGGCAGATTGGGACAATGATACCGGTGCTGACTTTACTGCCGCCTCTTGCACTAACACCTCAACACCACCTTATTCAGATAATTCAGCACCTGCTAATTACAATCATGCCCACAGCTTCTTGGAAGATAGTCTCTAGACGTGCCCCACCACTCTCCCCACTAAATCATAATCAAGCACATCAGTGATCTCGACTGAAATCATGTCGCCGGCCTGAATGGGTTTGGGATTTACGCCCAGGTCGTTGATGATGACCACGCCATCGATATCGGGGGCTTGACCGGTGTGACGGCCTTGCCATAAGAGTTCGGTTTCTTCATGCGGGCCTTCGACTAACACTTGGATGGTTTTCTTCAGGAACTTGCGATTTTGTTCGCGCGCAATTTCTTTTTGCACTTCGAAGAGACGATCGAAACGTTCGTCGATCACATTCTGGGGAACCTTAGGGCCAAGCTTGAAGGCGGGGGTGCCTTCTTCATCGCTGTAACGAAAAATACCCAGATGATTGAAACGTGCCTGTTTTATGCCGGCCAAAAGCGTCTCAAAATCTTCCTCTGTCTCGCCGGGAAAACCCACTATGATGGAAGTTCGAATGACAATATTGGGAATAAGCGCGCGCAATTTTTCTACGCGTCCGTGAATTTTTTCGCCGGTAATTTGGCGATTCATGCGCTTTAAAACATTATTGGAAAAATGCTGAACTGGCATATCGAGGTACTTACAAACTTTTTTTGAGGCGGCAATTTTCTCAATCACCAGATCGGTTAAATCATCGGGATAGTAGTAGAACAGGCGCACCCACTCAATGCCGTCGACTTTTTCCAGCCCATCCAACAATTCATAGAGATGTTCATAGCTGGATAAATCTTGCGAGATCAAGTTGATTTCTTTGACACCAGATTTGGCCAAGGTACGTGTTTCTGCCACCAGTGACTCCACTGTGCGCGAGCGTAGGCGTCCACGAATAGTGGGAATGATGCAGAAAGTACAACTGCGATTACAGCCTTCAGAAATTTTTAACCATGCCATGTATTTGGGAGAAGTGTTGATACGAGGATCAAATTCAGTATGAATAAATTTTGGAATATCGACAAAACTTTTGGCCGAAAGTTTGCCTCCCTCTAAGGCGCGCAAGAGCTTGGCGATTTTGTGGTATTCACCAGTGCCGATAATAAGATCAACTTCAGGCAAGTCTTTTTCTAGCGCTTCGGAATAGCGCTGGGCCATACAACCGGCCACGACTAATGCCTGACAACGGCCGTTGTTTGAATCTTTATAGTCGGCCAATTCCAAAATAGTATCAATAGATTCTTTTTTGGAGGCCTCGATAAAAGAGCAGGTATTGACCACAATAACTTCCGCTTCTTCCACCCGAGGTGTAGCGCGAAAGCCCTCTAAAGCGAGGTAACCAAGCATGACCTGGCCATCAACCAAATTTTTGGAACAGCCGAGCGAGGTGAAATAAACCGACTTTTCTTGCAAAGAATTCTGCATATAAGTTTCGTTAGTTAGCAGGAATAGTCTTCTTGTGCAATTGCA
>JAHFAA010000190.1 GCA_023250775.1 Bdellovibrionales bacterium | reverse complement strand
TTTCATTTTTCGGACGGCGACAACTGGAGCACGGACGACACCAAACTTTGTTTGGAAATTTTAGATAAAGAGATTCTTCCTTCCTCGAACGTTTTTTGTTACGGCCAGGTAGAAAGTCGTTATGGCTCAGGGCAGTTTTATAAAGATTTGAGTTCCCACTATGGGGAGACAGGTGAAAAAGTGATTTTGAGTAAGATAAAAAATAAAGATTCTATTTTAGATTCCATTAAAGATTTTCTCGGGAAGGGCAAATGACGGATTTTCGAACCCGATCGATTGATGGTGCACTTCAAAAACTCAAAGAGGAAATTGAGGGATATGCACTCAGTGCGGGGTTGGATTTTTATCCCGTGCTTTTTGAAGTTTCTGATTATGATACGGTTAATATTCTGGCGGCACAGGGTGGCTTTCCCTCACGCTATCCTCACTGGCGCTTTGGAATGGAATATGATCAGCTCTCCAAAGGATATGCCTATGGATTGCAAAAAATTTATGAAATGGTTGTGAACACCAATCCTTGTTACGCTTATCTCCTCAATGCCAATCATTGGGTTGATCAAAAAATTGTTATGGCCCATGTCTTTGGCCATGCTGACTTCTTTAAAAATAATCTGTGGTTCCACAATACTGATCGCAAAATGATGGACGTCATGGCCAATCATGGAACCAAAATCCGTCGCTATATGAACCGATATGGGCAGGACCGAGTCGAGGCCCATATTGACCGTGTTTTATCTCTGGAAAACCTGCTCTCGATGGATGTGCTTTTTGAAACCGCAGAATTGCAGAGGCGCAGGACTGATATCGAAAAGCAGGCCAGGGAGGAGAAGGAGAAAGGACAGGAGGATGATCGATCCCACGCCCTGAAATCCTTCATGCGTTCAAAGGAACGCTACAAGGAAAAACACGAGGGGCCGAATAAGGATGAGCAACATGTTGATGATGCCAGACCGATGGCGGAGGCCAGTCGCAAACTTCCGAGCAAAGATATCATGGCCTTTCTAATGGACTACGCTCCCTTGCAAGAGTGGGAATCAGATGTTGTGGGTATTCTAAGAGATGAAGCTTATTATTTTTTACCACAGCGAATGACAAAAATTATGAATGAAGGTTGGGCCAGCTACTGGCACTCCACCATTATGTGTACCAAAGCCTTGGCCCCGAGTGAAATTGTTGATTTTGCCGATCACCATGCAGGCGTCATGGCCATGTCTCGCCAGCAGCTTAATCCTTACAAGGTTGGAATTGAGCTTTTTCGTGATATCGAGTACCGATGGAACACAGGAAAATTTGGTAAGGATTACCTAGAATGTTCCGACATGCATGAAAAAACTCACTGGAATAAAAATTTAGGTCAGGGGCGCGAGAAAATTTTTCAGGTCAGACGAACTCATAATGATATTACTTTTATTGATGAGTTTTTCACCCAGGAATTTTGTGAGCGGCAGCAACTTTTTACTTATAAATATAATCCTCGCACCGGCCGCAATGAAATTGAAACCCGTGATTTTCAACTAATCAAGTCGAAGCTTCTAACTTCATTGACGAATTTTGGCCAACCACTCATAGAAATTACTGACGCAAATTTCGAGAATCGTGGCGAGCTTCTGTTGCATCATGTTCATCAAGGTGTTGATCTCGATATGGGATTTGCCACCGAGACGATGCGGAATATTTTCCTTTTGTGGAAGAGACCAATCAATCTGTTAACGAAAGTCGATGATACTGAAACCTTATTTTCATTTGATGGTAAAGAAATGAGAACTAAGGCGAAATAATAATTCTTTATTGAGGTCATGCGCTTATGTCCGATTTGAAAAAGGTAATTGTTGGAATGTTGTCCCTTCAGATTTGGTTATCGGTGAATGCTGCCGGTCTGCCAGTTATCGGAAAGGTGGAAAAAATCCGTGGGAAGGTGACGCAACTTCGGCCTGGGGCCCATCTGCCTTCAAAAGTGCAGCCCGGTGATGTTTTTCAGGAAGACACCTCCATTGTCACTTATGATAATAGTTTTTTGCAAATTCGTATGAATGACAATTCTTTGATCTCGCTTGGCCCAAAGGGAATGCTGGTGCTGAAAGAGATCAGTCATAGCGATTCGCCCGGAGTTGTAACTCTGTTGAAGGGGAAGTTGCGATCTCAGGTCGAACCCGATCCCAAAAAACGAACAAAGCTCATGATCCGCACACAAACCGCCGCCATGGGAGTGCGAGGCACTGACTTCCAAACCATTTACAATCCCGAAAATAAAAATACGGCGTTGGTGACCTTTGAAGGGAACGTGGCCATGGCCCAGGTTGATGATGCCCAAGTGCGCGAGGCCATGAAAGCCAAAACCCGTAAAGTTGAAATTGATGAAGTCACCGCTCAGGGCACGACGGTCAAACAAACCGATGAACCCATTGATGAAACCAAAGGGTTGGTGAAAATTTTAGAGAGTAAGCAAGTTGTCGAAGTGAAAGGCGGCCAATTCTCAGGGACCGTTCAGGCGATGGATAAATCTTCTGCGCCGGTCAAAATATCCCCCGTACAGCTGAATGCCCTCTATAACAATTCAGACATGAACGAAAAAGAAAAAATCGCAGCGACTGACGAGACGGTACAGAATTTAGACGATCTCAAGTTGAATGTTAAACAAGAGGCGCAAGCCGTGGCGGCTGAAGGTGTGATCGATACCAAAAAAGATCTCTACGCTCCAAAGTCGGGTGGAATGGTGGATTTGGAAAGTGGTTTGTATGTTCCACCTCCGAAAGATAGTGAATTCAACGAAAAGTTTGGCGTATTTGTACCTAAAAATGTCGGAACCGTGGATGCAGAAACAGGCCAATACAAAGCACCTGAAGGGACGAAACTTGATGCACTCAAGGGATTTGTCCCCGCGAGCGGCAGTGGAGATATCAAAACTGATTCGGCCCTGTTGGCCACGACTGCTCAGCTCAATCAGAACCTCAATTCACAAGTCGTTTTAAATCCTCATGCAGGAGAGATGGTGATTTCAGAAAGATCACTTTCGGTTCAGGAGTTATGCACTAAGGATCAGCTAAAACTTGAAGTCGGAGCGATGTCACAAACTACGGAGTACACCAACAATCCTCAGAAGGGAGCGGCGAAACTCGATGCAAATAGTTACAAGTATTATGAGGCCTGGTGGTACATGGCCTCGGGAACTCAGTTCCAGCCTTTTATTGGAATCGGAAATCACTATATTGATTATAAGTCCAATCATGCCTACATTTCGCAACCCTCAGATAATTATCTAGCTATTTCTACCGGAGTTAAATTATTTTTGAATGACCGATGGAGTTTGCTGGCAATCGGAAGTACAGAGCAAACACCTTATCTGAAATACACCGGCAACACTCAGAGCATAGAAAAAGTAGCGAGAATTAAGATGAAGGCCAAGGCCAGTGGAGTGGTTTGGGAACGAAATAAATGGAATTTGATTTTTGATGGAACGGCCATTGTTATGCCCAAGAAGCAAAAGGCCGATCTGGAGGCCGGAGTTGGTTACGGTTTTGAACTTTCACCCAAGATTCGTTATCAATGGCATCCTATTCAGTTTGTAGAGTTAGGTTTGGTGATGCGGAATGAGACGAGTACTGTTACTTCACCGGAGTTTCAGGCCGATGTTCAGCAAAATACCACGGGCCTAATGTTGGACTATCGTCACTTTTTTTAATGCTGCGGCCTTTTCCTTGCCCAAAAGTTGAACTTCTACACCATCAAGTTCTTCAATATCTTTCTGATCGATGAGAAGAGTTTCGGTGATCGGGGCCACTTCGGCTTTTTCTTTTAGAAGGGAAAGTGTGACCTCATTATCAGAGTAGGTGTGTTCATCTCGACGCATGGTTTTTGCCAGATCCTCCCAAATGAGATTTTGAAACAAGAACCAGCAATTGAGACCATCATTTTTTCGGCAGGCGTTGTTGGCGTGAGTGTAGGCAAGTTTAACATCATCATTCATAAGGGAGGTATAACTTCCCATAATCGCGGCCTCTTTGGGTAATTCACCTTGAAAAAGCATTTTAAGAGAACGCATTTGTTGTTGAGAACGTAAAAAATTGTTCAGTCGTACCTGAAATGCCGTATTGAGAAGAACTTTTTTGCGAATGTCCGTCTCTTCATCGAGGATGCGAGATAAAAGCGAAAGACCATCTTTGTATTGTCCTAAAAGCCAGGCAAGAGGCAAGGCGCGTTCAATGGCATTTTTAGAATTTTCTTTTTTGAGTAAGGCCAATTTAAAATGCCCAAACGCCAGCTCATACTGGCCTTTGATCATTTCCATGTTGCCTTTTATATTTTCAGCGTTGGGACCAGTTAAGTCCTCTATAAATTCAGAGGCCTTTTTCTCATCACCAAGACGGTAGTAGATAAGAGTTCACGCGTTTTGTGTGACTGATAGGCCTCACCGGGAAGTTGCTGTAAAAATGGCTCAAGATAAGCTTCGCGATTAGTG
The DNA here is from genome assembly GCA_023250775.1 of Bdellovibrionales bacterium. Taxonomy (GTDB): domain Bacteria; phylum Bdellovibrionota; class Bacteriovoracia; order Bacteriovoracales; family Bacteriovoracaceae; genus GWA2-49-15. The sequence continues at coordinate 2,743 of JAHFAA010000190.1, read as the reverse complement.
TAGAGGCCTAACTTCATCCAGATGCGAATTAAATTATTGCTATCTAAATCGCGTGCGATATTTCCCAGATCTCTTCCCTTTAACGAATACACATCACCAGTGGCAAATTTATAAAGCGATTCAGGCCAAACATGGTCAGAGTTAGAAAAATGCAGTGTTTCGTCTGAGCAGGTGTAATATTCTTCTTTTAACTTGCCTTGTGATTTGGCCACCAAGGCACCCATAAATTTCAGCAGGCATACTTGGGGATAGTAGGTAACATTGTTGAAATATTTATTATCAAGAATTTCTGTCATCTCTGTGAAACGATCTTGGATGAAATAGGTGAGAGCCAGATAGCGGTTGCGCACCATCTGGATTCCGACACCTTTTGGTCGCCATTTTTCTAAAAAAAATTGCGCTCGTTTCACCTGACCGCTTATGAGATAATTTTTGGCCTCCAAGAGATTGAGAAAATCCTGTTTTCTCGCCGTCAGTTCAATTTGTTGAATCTTTTCTTCAACTTCTTCAAGAGAAAGGCCCTGCCACTCCTGATTCTCAAAGGATTCCTGCAGCTTGGCCTGCTTGCTTTTCGTTCGCCCTGTGCCCGCTTTTGCGCCTGCGGCCCAGCTATTTATATCCCAACTCAAAGTGAGTAAGACGGCGATTGTAGTACTGAGCAAAAATGGCCATGTATTCCAGCGTCGACTTTTCATATTCTCCTATATTCAAACTCTTCGGGACTAATACCGATAAACTTAAAAAATGGTGTGAGGATAATAGTGAAAAAATGTTGGAGCAGATTGCTCATCTTATCGGGGTTTTTCGCGGTGACGATGTCGGTCCAGGCCTTTGTGCCCCTCGAGTCACTTGTCTTGGGTGATCTTTCGCAAATTTTGCTCGAAAGAAAATCTGATCCAATTCAATATGTCCTACGTCTTGAAAAAGAAGACGATGCCAGCATGAATGCCTACAAGCGCTTTTTGGCATTCTATCGTGGAGTCTACGCAGAAGGTGAAAATCTAAAAAATTATTGTCCGTTTGCTCCCAAGTTCATGTACTCACGGCCGATCGAAGAGGAACAAGTTAGGCGTTCTGTCATGGCCACACTCCAGTATCTTGGATTAGATTTGACCACCCGTGCGATTGCTTTGTATGCCAAGCAACTCGAGTTTACTCAGGAGGAATGGGGCAATTTGGCGACGCGTTTGGTTGGTCAATATTGCTCCAAAAATCTAACAATCATAAGTCTAAAGCAGTTGCGCAAAAACATGGACCTTTATTTTGAGCATGGTGCTTCGTTTGAACTTCCTTCCGTTCAAGGGAATCCTCTTTTTCCTAAAGCGCTCTCGACAAAATTTTACACCGATAAGTCGCGTGAGTTGGAGTTTCTGCAAACGGTAAAGCTGTTTCGTGCCGTATGTTCTTGGGGCAATGACGCTGACAATCCTCGATTGCTCGTTCCGTTCTTACGCAATCCAATTATTATGGCGACCGTGATTCGTCATCTCTCAGATATGGAAATGGCCTATAACACGATTGATAATTCGGTTTATCTAACGGAGAGACCGAACAGTGGTGTTAAGGTTTGGTGTGAAAATTTAGTTTGTCGCAAGCGAACCTCGGATTATCTTCAAAAGAAAATTTTTCGCTCCATTGGAAGTAAATCTGTAAAGGGCGATTTAGAGTCGCTCTACTGTCATTATTTTCGTGATTTAGATTTTCAAAATAGAGATCAAGTTGTGGAAATAAAAAAATGGACGGACCACCAGAGTTTTGATGATTTCAATTTTCAGCAATCGCAATTTTTGGCCCTTTTGACTGGAGTGCCAGATTTTCTTTTGCGCGGTCAAAACTTTAATATGGCCCAAGAAGTTATGAGAACAAGTTTTGACCAAATATGGGATGAGTGGGCCCAAAACCAGGTCAAAACTCAAAGTCGTGATCTCTATTATGAAGAACCTCTGACCGTTGAGTTAGTTGAACGCGATTTATATTTCAATGAGTTTCAACCAAATTTTAAAGTTGTTTTTGATGTCAATTTAGGCGAGATGGATCGCACTAATCGTATCGTGGGGAAAATCCGCGCCAGTTTTAATGTGCAAATTCACAACAGCTTCCTGACGTGGATTCGCAAGGAATGGAATAATCTTGACCCGCGTAATGTGCGCAAGAAAGACTATCTCGTCAAAACCATGATCAAGACGATAGAAGATCAAGTTCAGGCCAGCCGCAAAAATTTTATTTTACCGCCCTGGGATGGAAACTTGGAGAATCTTATTGCCGATGAGTTGATTCAGCAGCTCTCCATGTACAAAGGACCCTTTTTTAGCAAATCACCCAGTGGAATTATGCGCATTCCGGTGCAGATTAACTACGGACCTTTCGCCCTCAAATATCTGGCCTATGAGGCCCAGGTCAAGAAAGAAACTCAGAAGCTCGATTACTCTTCATACGAGTACAGTGATTAATTGGTCAGAAGGCCGACAGACATTAATTGGCGATAACACAAAAATCTGGTAAATAATCCACGCAATGAAAACTCCCAAGCGTCAACCCAGCAAAAAGATAAAGCAAAACGTGCTTACCCCGGAGGTCGTAACCGAGGCAAAAAAAGAAAATGTGTCACTGCCTGTGGTCTCCGATACGGGCCGTGCAGTCACCGTTTATACTCCTGGGCCGACCCGCGATCCTCTTATTTTATATTTACGACAAATTGCTCGCTACAAGCTCTTATCGCCTGAGCAGGAACAGGCCTTGACCA
>JAHFAA010000189.1 GCA_023250775.1 Bdellovibrionales bacterium | reverse complement strand
CAGTGCAATTTCATCCAAGCGCGTGGCCTTCTGCAAACTGACTTCATTTAAAGCGCCGCCTTTTTCTGTCGGCACATTGGCGTTGATCAGGCACAACACGCCACTCACGATCCCGATTCCGGCCACCACCGAGCCACCCAACGTCATGTCGTCTTGCTCCCAACCGGCCAGCGGCATGAGTTCTAAAAAAGGCGAATCTTGATCGAGTAAAAGTTCTATCCGATCGCGCGCCAATAATTTTCCGCGACTGTGGTGACGTTCAATATATTTTTGCTGGCCTTGCTGAACACTCAAGTGCAAACGCTCTTTTAATTCGGCACAAAGCGCTTGCATCTGCTGATAATTTTCCTGCACGCGCTGGTTTTGAAATGAAAGCGCCGTCTTCAACACATCAAATTCTTGCACGTTCGACCTCCTCAGGAGAGCAGCCTAGTTCGCGCAAGCGCTCCAAGCATTTTTCTCCATGCTCGATCATCTCGCGTTCAATGGCCTCAAGTTCCTTCTTCTCTTTTTTAATTTTCTCCAGGTACTGACGACCAAATATAATGGCCTGTTTGATCTGTTCTTTTTCATCTGTCACAAGATCAGCGCGGCCCAAAATATTTACAATTTGATCGAGTGTCATGCCAAAGCGTTTGCCACGCAAGATGAGCTTCAATCTTGCCCGGTCACTGCGCCCAAAGGAGCGCTGATTGCCCTGACCTCGCCCGGGTTTTATCAGCCCTTTTTCTTCGTAAAAACGAATCGTGCGTGTGCTTAAGGCAAACTCGCGCGCCAGCTGGGAAATGCTGTAACCTTCTGATTTTACATTCGACATAGGACTATAATGTTAACGTGAACGTTAACTTCAGTCAAATGACATCTTCCTTCCCTCCCTATGATCATTTCCGCCTGAATCGCTTAAGTACAAAATGCTGGAAGCAATTTTCTTTTGTCCTAATAATAGAGTCAGATGAAATTTAAAATCCTAGTCCCTCTTATTCTATTGATAGCGGTAAGTTGGAAGTCCATTCCGCACAAGGAAAACGATTTCCCGACAGTTGATGATGGAACTTGGTATTACCAGGACCGACTGCCGGCGGTCGCTCATCACATACAACACCAAGAAATTTTCGGAAGAGAGATCACGGGATACAATCGTCTTATTTTAAAAGCGATTGATCTCGTTCAAAGTACAGCGATGGATGGAGGCACCTATTTCATGGGCGGCACGGCCATACCTCCAGAATCACCGATCGGACATGTACTGAAACTTTTTACTCGGCCACTTCTCTCGCCGCCCCGTCATTCCAGCTATTGCACGGGGGCGACTTACGCCGCCTTTATCGAGGCCATGAATCTTATTATTTCTCCCGAAGAACGCGGACAACTTTCGCAAGATCGCTTCGAGGCCCTGCGCATGCAAGAGCTGGATGGCGGCCGACGAGAAGATCACGTCAAATTCTGGGGGCATTGGAATGCCGACAATACCGGCCATAGCTATGCCATGGTTCAATACTCTCAAATGGGAAAAGAAATTTCTGCCAAGAGCGCGCGCCCTGGGGATTTCGTCAATATCATTTGGAAAAACAATCATGGGCATGCGGTTATTTTTCTGGGCTGGCAGATGAGCGAGAAAGGTGAATTGGACATGCTCTACTGGTCCAGCCAGCCAGGCACCAATGGCCTAGGTGATAGTCGTACCCACGTCTCTAATACCAAACGGCTAACCTTCGTGAGATTAGTTGACCCTCGCAAAATTTTTTCCTTTGATGTTGACACTGAAGTAGATTATTAAAATGAAAAATCTTTTTCTCAATAACCCACAAGAAATTTACTTAAACTCCGGCACGGAATCCAAAACACCGCTCACGGTATTGCAGGCGATTGATCATTACCGAAATGATTACGAATTAAATCCCACTTCAGGGTTCGTGGCCTCCTATCAAAAGCTGTGGGAAGTGCAAAAGCAGATCGCGCGTTTTTTTAACTGTCAGGTCGATGAATTATTTTTAAGAACCAATGTCACCGAAGTCATGAACCAGTTTATTTTAGGCACCACCTTGCCACCTGAGTGCGAAATCCTGGTGACCAATTTGGAATACCAGGCGATCTTAAACTGCGTGCAGTTCAAGGCCAAAAAAGATGATTTGAAAATTAAGTCGGTCGATCTGCCAGTCAAGAGTGATCTAGAAAAAGATGAAATCTTGTCGCTGATAAAGAAGGCCATCACACCCAAAACCAAAATGCTGGTGATCAGTCATATCTTCACTGGCACAGGCGTGGTTACACCCATTAAGGAGTTATCCGAAATAACCCAACCTTTGGGAATTAAATTAGTGGTGGATGGCGCCCATTCTCCGGGTGCCCTCAAAATTGATTTTCAAACTTTGAAAGACGTTGATTATTTTGCTGGCAATTTTCATAAATGGATGATGGGTCCAAAAGGGACGGCCTTTGGCTGGTGTAACAAAAAACATCATGACTCTCTCACGCCCCTCATGGCCGGCTGGACCACCTTTGACACCATTTCACCTTACGATACTTTCGGAGACGGCTCGCGTTTTGCCTCGAAAATGATGCCGCAAGGAACCCAGAATTTTTGTCAGCTCCTCGGTCTCAAAGATCTCCTGAATTTTTGGCAAACGCATGGAGAAGAAAAACTCAGACAGAAAATTGTGAAGCTCACGACCTTCACCGAAAAAATCATGAGAGAAAATACCCAATTAAAATCACTTTTCCCGAAAGACCAGGCCTTACAGGGGCCGCTGATTACTTTTTCTCTTCCCGAGCGGCTGGAACAAGAGGGTTACCTTCTCATGCATCGACTTTATCGCGAACATCATCTGCAAGTTTCCTCAACCAAAATCAAGGGGATATGGCATTTAAGAATGTCTCCCCACATTTATAATGATGAACAGGAAATCGCTCGGGCATTGTCAACTATACAGCTGCTATAACTCATCTTTTCTTTGACTCGACATTCAACCAACTCCGCATTAAATTTTTGTAAAAAATATTTCCAAGTCAACGGAGGACGACATGAGTACATTACCCAACATTGATCACAGTGCTATTGCCCAACGGGCCTACGAAATTTATCTCAAACGCGGTAGCGATAATGGAGACCCACAGGCCGACTGGTTGCTGGCCGAAACTGAGTTGCGAAATGCTCAAACTCAAACCACCAAAAAAGAACCTTTAAAAACCGCTCCTAAGTTTGCTCCCTCTGCAAGAAACACACGTGCTGCCAGATCTGCAGGCATGTAAGAAAATTGAAAAAAAAAGGCCGTGGTGAATAAGACCACGGCCTTCGTGCGTTCAGTAACTTTTGAAAGACGACTTATTGATGGACAGGTCCTGTAACTTTTAGAGGATTTGCGAAGAGAAGTCCGTGCTTCACAACTTCTTCACCTTTTACGCGATCAAAATATTTCTTGGTAATCTCGACAACGGTAGGGGCCATAGGGCGCATTCTACAAACAAGATGAGTCATATCGCTGACAGAAATCGAAACATCAAAGCCATCAACCGCAAGGTCATTTTGCTCGGCCTTATATACATTTTGACCGCAGCCCAGACGCTCGCGAGAGATGATAGGAGCTGTAAAGTGTTCGATTGAAGGGCCGCGAAAACAGAAAGCATGGGGAGGACAGCTGTTTTTGCCCGTTAGAAGAATATCAATTTTTCCGTTCACGTAATCAAGAGTTACAGTTCCACTGACAAATTCTTCGCCAAAAGCGGAAGTGTAATCGATGCGATAAAAGTCGGCAGTTTGAGCAGCAATAATGCTACGGGCGTGGGAATTAAAGCTCGCCAGGGAAAGGCACAAGGCCAAAAGAATCAAAAGGTTTTTCATAAAATATCTCCATGTGAAAAAGTTGTTTTTCGTGAGTGGGCGCAATATGGACCCCGGCCGGAATAAAGTAAAATTATCCTTTCGCATAAATAGTCATAAGTCGGGCTTATGCGTTCACCGTGAAAAATTTTCAAAAAAATAAACCTTTTTAGGCCATCGTATATTTTTTTTGCTATGAACGCTTTCTACCTATGTTAACCACTGATAAGAACGGGGAATTCTCATGAAAATTTTCTCTCTTCTCTTTTTAGGACTTGTTACTTCAATGCCGGTCTTGGCCACCCAAAGCTACCTCGATGCTTTTACCGCCGCCTACCCTAGCGTTCGTGGCACCCAACTGGAAAGCTGTGCCGCCTGCCACTCCCCTGTGAAGGCCGACTTTTTGAATGGTTATGGCCTCGACCTGCGCGACAAAGGCAAGAAGCTAAACTTTTCCGCCATCGAGGCGCTTGATTCTGACGAGGATGGCAAAAGCAATATCGTGGAAATCAAGGCCGAATCGTTTCCTGGCTCACAAGTCAAAACGGCTGAATATCTGATCTTCACCAACGGTAAAGGCGATGTGCACTTCAACCATGAGATGCATGTCACCGGCCCAGCCTACAATATCCTCGGTGACTGCAGTAAGTGCCACGCCGCTGATATGTTTCCCAAATATTTTAATGACAATACTCCCATACGCGACAAGGCCCATACTATTTGCTGGCGTTGTCATACGGAATCGAGAAGTGCCAACGCCCCCTTGCAATGTGACGGCTGCCACTTATAAACGTGAGAAGGAGCGATCATGCCGAAGTTTTATCTGTTATGCAGTCTGATCATCAGTTTGGGTTTTTGGTCGGGTGTTTCCCATGCCAAAGCTGAAAACTGTACTGAGTGCCATGAAGAGTTGGAAAATCCCATCAAGCACGGCCCGGCCTCGGATGGTTGTACTTTTTGTCATAACCCGGATCACTCCGTAAACACCGGCCATCCTCTTCGATTGCTGGAAGAGCCAAACAAGTTATGCCTGATGTGCCATGATGGTTTTGCCACTCAAGGCCACCCTGTTGAAGGCCATCCCTTAAGCGGCCCGAAAGATCCCGTGTATCCTAAACGAAAATTTTCTTGTGTCTCCTGCCATAGCCCCCACAGCACCAAGTCGCCCAAGCTTTTGCGCTATGATTTTTCCATGCGCACACCTTACCAGGGTTCAATCTGTACCATTTGTCACTGGAGCAAGTTTTATAACACTCCAAAACCTCCGGCGCCCCCATGGAGCAACTACCAAAAATAATTTTTGTAACGGGAGAGACGACTATTAAAACTTTATTAATCTTTTTATTTCTGAGTTCAACCGCGGCCTACGCCAAGAATTTTCAATTCTTTTGTAATAGCAATGGCTGGTATCCTTTTACCGGCAAAGATTATTATCACGCCTTGGTAAAATCTTCTGATTGTATGAACGTCGAAGGCCGACTGGCCCTCACGGCCCGCTTGAAGGCCAAGTCACTGTGCCGCCAATGGGCCAAAAATTTTGCCATTGACGATAAAGATATCACCTTCTTTTTTAAAGAGCAGGCACAGTGCCAGAGCGAAAACCAAAAAGTGGATCGCGAGCTTGAGCAGCGCCGAATTAATCGAATCTATGCCTACTCACAAAAAAACGGTCTGGCAAAAACCAGCTACTACATCAATAATACCGAAATCGAAAAACCTATTTATCTCACGGATGGAAGCGAACAGGCGCAGTGGTTGCAAGTTGGCGACCGGAGATTTTGCGGTTTGATCAATTCTGATGTCGCCTTCTTGGAAACACCTCAGAGTATGGTGGTGCGAATTCTTTCCATCGGTCAGGAATTTACATACTTTCGGATTGCCAAAAATGCGGATGAAGAAATCTTTCGTGCCAGCTCTCGAAAATTTCAAAATGCTCAATATCTGGGACGCGCGAAGGGTTTTACTTTTTTCAATATTGGTCGCGATGGAAACAGGCAGAGTCTACCGAGCTCGAATCTCAGCTATCTTGATCAGGCGAGAGGCCAGCGTTACTGCCGCCCCCTCACCTGGTAGACATTATTTCAAAGTCTGAACGGCCTTCGTGTAATCTGGTTCCTGGGAAATTTCCGGAACTTGTTCGGTGTACAGCACTTTGTTATTCTCATCCAAAATGATCACAGCGCGAGAACAAAGCCCGGCCAAAACCGAATCGCTAATTTGCAACTTATAGTCTTTGGCGAAAGTTCCGCGAAAAGTACTCAAGGCATCGACGTTACTAATGCCTTCTGCGCCACAAAAGCGTTTCAAGGCAAAAGGCAAATCAGCGGAGATGCAAAGAACGACAGTATTAGGCAGCGAGGCCGCTTCCACATTGAATTTGCGCACCGAGGTGGCACAAGTTGGGGTATCCACACTGGGAAAAATGTTAAGGACTTTGCGCTTGCCTTTATAAGTCTCCAAGGTGACGTCACTTAAATCTGTCTTCACCAGCTTAAAGTCTGGGGCCTTGCTTCCTACGGCCGGAAGGGTACCCAAAGTTGAGATTTTGTTTCCTTTTAAAGTGATACTTGCCATAAAACTCCCATTGTTTTGTTGAATTTAAGCAAGATTAGCACTTTTCTAGACTCAGTGTAGAAAGTTTCTCTAGGAGAAGGCCTTACATATGCTAGACAAGCTATTTTATGCATATATATAGAAATTTTCTCTATATATTAGATAGAAAAGCATGATAATATACCAATATATAGATATTTTATCTATATATTGGATATAAAATGGACGAAAAACTCCAGAATATAGAAACGCCCTACTTAACCACTGAGTACCTGCTGACGTTATTCTCTGGCCACAAGGCAGGCCGAGATAAGCTCAAAAATTTGGTGCGCTCCAAGGATCTCATCAACATCAGGCAAGGTCTCTACTTACTGGGGGAGAAGTACAAAAGGCCATACTCCAAAGAGGTCCTCTCGGGCATGATCTATGGGCCTTCGGCCATTTCCTTCGAGTATGCCCTGTCCTTTCATGGCCTGATTCCCGAGCGAGTGGAAAGCGTGACGGCCCTTTGCTTTAAGCGCGATAAAAAATTTTTGACCCCGGTTGGTGTCTTCCACTACAAGTACCTGCACAAAGATCTCTATCCCGTCGGGCTGCAATTTCATCAAACAGAATTGGGCAATTTTTTTATGGCCACCAAAGAAAAGGCGCTCTGTGATTTGGCCTATTTTGAAAAATTTAAAAATGAAAAAGAGGCGCTGGAATTTATGCGCCAAGATTTGCGTATTGAAGAGGCCTCACTTTTAGAAATGGATACGACCTTGCTTTTTGAATTATCCAAGGTCTACCAAAGGCCGTCTTCACGCGCTTTAATTGACGCCTTAATCACG
>JAHFAA010000587.1 GCA_023250775.1 Bdellovibrionales bacterium | reverse complement strand
CAGCGAGTAGGCTCAAGAATGATGTATTCAAAATGCCCATCGATATAACGATTGCCGACAGCTCTACCTTCTATCCATTGTGTTTCAACTTTAGGATTTTTTAATTCAGGCATATTCCCTTGTTTGGCAAAAGTTGCTTTCGCGTTCTTTTGTCCGTCTTCATAAGCTTCTTGTTTTTTCTTTTCGCCATTTTCAAATAGTGTCGAACCAGCAAAGGCACCAGCGATTCCTCCAATCGCTGAACCAATGATTACATTTCTTGTGCGGTATTCACCTTTTTTTCCCGGATCAATAATACCGCCGAGAGCTGCCCCAGTTCCTGCACCGACGACTCCACCGAGAGCAGTACTTTTAGTTTGAGTTGCACAACTTGAAAAAATAATTAAAGCACAGATTGTAATAATGATTTTTTGTTTCACTACGCAGCCTCCTGAATTTTTTGGATAGATGTTCCAAATGGTTCTTCTGACGGTTTCGGTTTTTCCCTAGGGTCTGGTGGAACTTCAATCTCAGTTAAAACGTGGTGAGTTCTTTTTGGTAATTCCGACACCTTGAGATCATCAAATTTTTGAAATTTAATTCTAATAGTTTTTGTTCCTCGTTCATGAGGAATAACCATAATTGCTTCCCCAATTCCAAGATCACGTTTAAAAGAATTTGGATGAATGACAAATTCTTCAACTTCACGCGCCGATACATCACCAGATTTTTGGGTAGAAAAAGAGCTGATCTTTTGTCTTTCAGTGTATTTTACTGAGCTTTTAGTTCCTATGACTTTTGAAAAATACTCAGCAGAATCGGGATCATTACCTCGCATAAAAACTTTAATGTTTGAATTCGTCATGATGGTATTTGCAACAGAATCACCAAGCGCCGTGATATCGCCTAGGGCCTGATGAGCAAATACAATTCCCACATTGGCACTTCTCGATTTATTCAAAATGGAAACAAAACCCGGATAAAGATATTCAGAAAAGTCATCTAAGAATACTGAGAAAAATTGTTTTACCTTGTTGCTTCTGTGTCGATTGGCCACTGCTGCTTGAAGCGACTGGAGTACAAGCTTTCCAGTCGCTTTCCCCAGAAATGGTGTTAATAGTACTGGCAACTGAAAATAGACAATCAGGTTTTGATCTAAGGCCTCATCAATTGTAAGTGCATTTTTTCCAGCATTAAAAATCGAAGCTGTCTTGCCAAACGAAAAATGAGAAATTGCGGCCAACAATCCACTTGTTCTTGTTTCTCTTTCAGTTGTCGATAATGCCTTGTAGTATTGAATCCATGATTTGAGTCCTGCATCTTTACTCATGTCACCAAGTTGCTCCAAAGCTTTGGGGTTAGAAATAACTTGATGCAATCTTTGAAAAGTTGGAATTTCTTCTGCGCTTTCAAAAATACGCATAACTTGCCCCATGACTTCAAACTGAAGACTTCGGTAATGGGGATTTTCAAATTCAAATGAATTGAAAACTCTTTCAGTGATTTCTTCTGCTGTTCCACCAATTAGCGGATTAAACTGATGAGAGTATTCTAAATGAGATAAACTTATTAAACGAAAATCTTTTTCTCGTCCTGCACTTATCGTATAGGCCCAGAGCTTATCTAGTAAAGATTTATCCGCTTTACCATCTATTAGCAGAAGACCCTTGCCGGCCTTTATGTCTTGAATCGCCCAAGGAAGAATTACTGATTCTGTTTTTCCAGCACTGGTCGTTCCAATAATTTGAGTGTGCATAGACCTTTGACGTGGTTTTATCCATACTTCTTTTTTATCATCGGTCAGTCCGCAAAATACAGAATCTTCAGTTTTGTTAAGAACTGAATTTTCACTTTCATTCCGATCTTTTTTTGTTTTTAATTTATCCCAGAGAGTTGGAATGAAATAAATTAAGGAAAGTGATAGTAGACAGGCAAAGACAATTAAATATTTTGGTTGCTTTAACCACACCCAAAATATATCCATGAATCTCGATATAAATATAAACCCGATTATTCCTAACGCCACAACTTCAAAAGTTCCAAGAGTTTGTTTATTTTCCATAAGTAACTCCCGGATCACAAAATAAAAATGGTTGATTCAAAACGGTATAGAATTCTGTTCCCATTTGAAGCTCAATCCAT
>JAHFAA010000188.1:2849-7228 GCA_023250775.1 Bdellovibrionales bacterium | reverse complement strand
TATGCCTACGCTCGAAAAGTCGAAGATTCTGAAGGCAATTTGATTGAGATCGCTCCTGGTAAAACCCTAACTGATGTCAAGAATCAAGCAGGCGTTACGCTGCGAGATTTCGATTATTGTACCGATGAAAATGCCGGACTTTCTGTTAAATGTAATCGCTTTGATGAAGGTGCGACTATTTCAGAAATAGCACAGCACTATATAGACTCCTATAAAAGTTCATATAAATATGCCAACTTCAGAGATGGGCGAAATGAGTTCTCTACCTTAGGTATCGGCAACTATGTGATGTGGACGGCCAGTGAATTTAAAACCATGCGCAGAGTTTTTGAAGAATTTGAGCTGTTCGGAACAATCTTTGGTCATGATACAATGGCCGCCGGCTGCTCACCTGATGAACTGGCAAAATATCCCGTATGCAAAGACATCAACGATCGTCGCGATGCTGCCAAATTGATCGGTGATTTTTTCTTGGAGGTTCTGAAGACTCCGGATTTAAGCTGTGCCTTGGCAAAGGCCGATGAACCCACAAAGATCGTTGAACTTCGTCCATTCTTAGATATCTATAACAAGATGAAATACAGCACCGAAAAGAAAATCATTACCTCTTGTTTTGATGCTGATGTGAAAGACTCTTTGGCAAAAGATGGATTCCTCGTCATTGCGGAAGGTGGAAAATCCTTACAGAGCTTCAAGGGTACAGACCCTCAGTACAAATATAAATCAGACATCGATGTTCGCGGAATCTGGGCCGATAAGCTTTTGGCCATGGTGGCACTCACCACAAGACAATCCGATACAGGTAGCACGGAAGACGGACAACGCAGCTACGTTGAATTAGAATCTATCTCCACTGGTCTTGGAAATTTTCTCGAACATATCTTGTTGGGTGGCACCTTGGATAATCCGATCCCCTTCAAAGCAGAAGATGGAACAGAAGCAAAACTACCTTATCGCCTCGACGCTGTTAACTTCATTATTCCAGAGCAACCACACTGGTATGCCATCCGTTACTTTGGTCTACCGATGAATGACTCGGCCTACTTAAATCAGGTCATGTTAAAACTGGCCCGCAAGGCCAACCTAACCACCGATCCTGAGTATCGCGAAGACTCTGAGAACTTCGCCAATTTCATCAGCGTTATCAAACGCCAGTCTTCAGATGTTCTCTCTTCAGAGGATGGTTTGATTTCAACTCGAATAGGCAATATCACCTATGCGGCCACAGAGGGGCAGAGCTTGGCCTTCAACATGATTACCTCGATTAAATCCCTACCGTTCTTAAATTCACTTGAAGAAGAAGTCATCTTGAATGTGCTCCAAAACAGAATTTCTCCCAAAATTCCAGATGGTCTGAGTGATGACGAAAAGATTGTCTTGGGAATGGATGCCGAGCTCCTTCCACAGATTCTCGCGATCACCGCCCGTGGAGTAGTCTTGAAAGAAGAAGATATGATCAAGCGCTTTGGCCCAGATTTAGGCCATAAAATCTTTCTGGCAAATTCGTTAGGCGCTGAGGCACTGGAAAAAATCATCACGATTAAAAACTCACTTGGAAAAGCACCCGCCGACGCGACTCCGGATGAGAAGAAACTCTATGCTCTCGATATCAAGATTCTGAAAAGTTTCGCCACTGGTAAGCTGGAAAAAGAAGTAGAACAATATTCCAAGAAGCTTCCACTCATGCCCAAGGCCAATGATTAAAAACTAATCATTTAGGGAGTAACCTGTTTCAAGTAGGTTACTCCCTACTTTTGCCCCCCACCCCGATTTGTGCTAAAATGTACCATTCTCATTAGATTTTGTTTTTAATTAGTTCGGAGTTTCCCGCTACATTCATTGGTTAGAGGGTGTCTATGGTGTTGTCGCACGCAAGCTACACAGCATTTTGCATTTTCCTTCTCCTCTGTGGAGGATGTGCCGGCCCGTACAATGCCATGGGGCCTGATTCTCCGCTCAGGAGAGGCCCCTCATTCTCTCCCGTGGTTCTCCAGAATGATCCTGACCTTTTTTTAGTACCACGTTCCGATACTTACCAGAAACGTTTCCCTGCCCAACAATCACCATCCACCTCATCAATTAGCTATGGGCCAGACAGAATGCTCTTTAGTCTGGCCGGTCCGTTACATGTCACAATCAAATCTAGCTCTCCCCTGACTGACAAACATGAAATCATCGTGGTTTTAAATGGCCAAGAGATTTCCCATCAGGCGAAAAAAACGATCGCATTACCAAAAACAATCTTTCTTGATTTCAACTCAACTTACTTTCACAAAAATCTTGATTATAGTTTTGCAATTTTTTTCAGAAATACATCTCATGATGCCTGGACCTATTCTGTTCTAAGCGAGGCCGATTGCTCACTCACCGCGCAGGAGCACTTTTATTTTCCCAAGGAGAGCGCCGGAAAATATGAGCTCCTTTCTGATATCGAAACAATGTCCCGAAAGAAGCACATTAATCCATCTTTTTTATACGGACTGATCAATCAAGAAAGTTCCTTTAATCCGAAGGCCTTCAGTCATGATCTTGCCGTCGGGTTGACTCAGATGACCGCACGGGCCGCGAGACAAGTCTCTATGTCCGGTCCCGAGTGGCCATTGGATGAACGTCTGGAATCAGTGTCCTTCATCGAAGGGAAATATCTTATTGAAACGGGACAAATTCAAGGCGAGATGGACTGGCGACTGGGGCCTCGTAAATCGGTTGAAGGTGGTATTGCCTATTTACGCTACCTCAATGATTTCTGGGCAAACTATCTGCATACGCTTCCCCCGACTGACAACCTTAATCGCGAGCAAACCATGAGCAATTTAGTCCTGGCCAGCTATAATCTCGGGCCGGCACGTTTGAAGAATATCCTCCAAGGCCCTCGTGAGTTACAGCACAGCGAATGGAATAAAATTCGACCTTATCTACGCTCAATAAAAACTTACTGTTTTCAAACCTCTCGGGGGAGTTATGAAAAAAAGACCGCTGGTCTTTAGTATTCAAGGGTGGACCTTCATTCTACTGGCCGTTTCGTTTCCTATTCAAATCATCGTGAAAGAAGATTTGAATTTTAATTCTTGGGGACTTGCCTTTTCTTTATTAACACCACTTAACTGGGCAACTCTCCTTACCTTTCTCATTTTGGCATGTTTTTCATTTCAGGCCAGGCCAATTTTGAAAGTGCTCCTTCCTTTATCCTTTACTCTTGTGGCCCTAAACAACTTGATGGCCGCAGATATTCTGGGTGAGAAGGCCTTTTCAAATCTTATGCTCACAATCGGGCCTGCCACCGCTGCATATTCTGTTTTTATTTACTATATTATGTTTAAAAGCAATCAGGCCTACGTGCTGGAGAATCCAAATCTTCACTGGTGGAAGGTGGCACAACGTTTTCAAATATCATTTCCTCTTTGGTTTGCTCAAAAAGGTCAGGCCTTACAAAGGGCAAACTCGTTTGACATTGCCACCGGGGGACTTTTTATCCCAATTGATGTCGCCTCATCACAAGAGGCCAATTATCATGAGGGAGAAACCCTTCAGCTTCACCTCGATCTCCTGGGGCAAGTCATTCAATGCCAAGGACGATTGGCAAGAATTCAACATCGGCCCAAGGGAGGATACCCTGCGGGGCTGGGAGTACAGCTTGAGTCACTTGATTTCACGACTGCGCATGTTCTAAAATCATTCCTCAAATCACTTGGAAATTATGGAGCAGTCCAGTGAAGCGCTAAGCGAATCTTGGCGCCATCCGATTCCAGCATGCCGACAATCGAAGGCCCATATTCTGTGTTTACCATGGCCCATGCGTAAGGACCGGTCATCTCGGTCTTCCAAAGGTCTAAAGAAAGTCTTTGCCCGCACTTTAACTTTTTAATTGATTCCTGATCTGGCCAGATCTGTGGCAGGGGCAAAAGCTCCAGCGGATTTATACCGTATTTTTCCAAATCAGAAAGCTCCTGGCAGTGTTCTAACTCTTGCATCCGCAAGGCGCGCGCAAGGCCTATCGGGCCAATTTTATCTCTATAAAGGGCCACCAGATGTCCCACCCCACCGAGTTTACTACAAAAATCTTCGAACAAGGTGCGCACATAAGTTCCCGTCCCTACCTCGGTGTGAAACAATAAAAGAGGGGTTAGCTTAAGTGTCTCCGGTGCAAGTGCCACTTCACCAGGATAAATATTTTTTTTGTCGCAAATCTCAAACTGATAAATTGAACGCTCGACTTTCTCAACCTCAATAAACTCTCCGCGCCTGGCGTACTCATAAAGCGGAATCCCATCAACCTTAGCAGCACTAAAATACGGACGCGATTGCATGTATTGGCCAACAAGCGCTTTGGCCTGGAGATTCAAGAATTCTTGACCTTGATTTGCAACTTCCAGCGCCCA
>JAHFAA010000188.1:0-2839 GCA_023250775.1 Bdellovibrionales bacterium | reverse complement strand
CAGCGCCCATGCCTTATCGATAGCTAGCTCACGATCCTGAACTCTTTCTCCTGTATGATCACCGCTTAGAGTTTTAACACCAAGAGCGCCCACGGCCCAGTAGGATTTGGAACAGAGTTTGTGAACATAAGGCATCAGTCTCAGGCACTTCCCAATCCCCACGAGCAAGAGACCTTCGGCAAATGGATCAAGCGTGCCAAAATGACCAATCTTCACATGTCGGGTAAGTTTGTATTTCTTCTTAAAAGCGCGAATGACATCAAATGATGTCATTCCGATGGGCTTATGAATGGGAATTAAAATACTGAACTCTGAAGCCAAGTTAGTTTTTGCCTTGTCTGTGCTCGTCTTTCAAAATATCTGTGATCTTCTGTTCGGCCTCATACTGTCCGTCATATTCAAAGTGAAGCGAGGGAATTTGCCTGGACTTTATATTGGTGGCCAAAATAGCGCGTAATTTTCCCTTCACACTCTCAATCGCCTTTGTGGCGTCACCACGCTTGGAAGAGTCGTAAGTGTCCCAAAAAATTTTGGCAATTTTGCAGTCTGGAGTTAATTCTACCTTCGTGACGCTGACAAAGGTCAAGCGCTTATCATTGAGTTGCCTAAAACTCTGGTTGATTTGCGCTAGAATCTCTTCCTGAAAAATATCTTTTTTAAAAGGTCGCTGTACCATAATTTACTCGATGAACTTGGAGTGTTCTAAGGGTGACTTGATTCTGCACCTGCTCTAGTCGTTCCCTTGCCACTTGCCCGTTCGGCATCATCCGCAGCGGAAACATCCTCGAGCTTGCGCTTTTTCTCGGCCATATGATAGACCTCAAAAATATCACCGACTTTAATGTCGTTATAGTTTTCTAGTCCTACACCACACTCAAAGCCATTCTTAACTTCTTTAACATCGTCTTTGAAGCGTTTCAGTGAAGTTAACTTTCCATCATAGACAATTTTTCCACTGCGAAGCAGACGCACCTTGCAACCGTGCTGGATTTTTCCATCGGTAACATAAGAACCTGCAATCACTCCAATCTTAGGAATATTAAAGACGTCACGCACCTCGGCCCGACCAATAAATTCTTCAACGTAGTCAGGGGCCAAAAGTCCTTCGAGGGCCAAGGTGACATCATTAATCAAATCATAAATGATCGAATATGTTTTGATTTCAATGCCAAGCTCTTCCGCCAAACGTCGTGCGGTACTCAGAGGGCGCATGTTAAAACCAATAACATAGGCCTTCGAGGATGAGGCCAACATAACATCACTATCACTGATGGCACCAACACCACCGCCAACAACTTTCACAACAACTTCACTATTCGACAGGGCCTCAAGTGAATTTTTGATTGCCTCATAAGATCCCTGAACGTCACTGCGAATAACCAGGGCCAAAGTCTTAACTTGATCCTCACTTTTGGCCTCGCCAAAGAAATCCTCAAGAGTCATCTTTTTCTTATCTGGAACGGCCTCAATTTCTTTACGCTTATTAATTCTGTTCTCAACGATTTTTTTGGCCTCTCTCTCGTTCTTAACTGAATACAGAGAATCACCAGGAGAGGGGACACTCTCCAAACCTAAAATTTGAACAGGTGTGGATGGACCAACTTTAGTGAGATTATTGCCTAGGTGGTCGGTTAGACTTCGAGCACGACCAAAGGTCTCTCCCACAACAATGGGATCACCTTTTTCCAGAGTTCCTTCCTGAATTAAGACGGTGGCCACAGGACCACGACCCAACTCAATCTTAGATTCAATGACGATGCCCTTGGCCGGGCCCTTATCATTGGCGCGCAAATCCATAATTTCGGCCTGAAGCAAGATTCCTTCTAAAAGCTCATCAATACCGGTTCCTTTCAAAGCGGAGATCGGCACGAACTGGGTCTCGCCCCCCCAATCTTCGGCCGTGATATTGAATTCTGTCATGGCAGTTTTAATTTTTTCAGGATTCGCGCCTTCTTTATCCATCTTGTTCATCGCCACGATGATAGGCACTTTGGCCGTCTGACAAAAACGAATGGATTCTCTGGTCTGAGGCATAACCCCGTCGTCAGCGGCAACAACCAAAATCACGATATCGGTGAGATTGGCCCCACGCTCTCTCATGTTGGCAAAAGCGGCATGGCCAGGAGTATCGAGGAAAGTAATCGACTTATCTTTTACCTTAACCGAATAGGCGCCAATATGTTGGGTAATCCCTCCGGCCTCACCTGCGGCCACTTTTGTTTTGCGAATATAATCCAGCAAGCTTGTTTTACCATGGTCAACGTGCCCCATAATCGTAACAACAGGTGGTCGCGGTGGATCTAACTTCTTATCACGCTCTTCCACGCCCTCTGCTAGAACTTCGGCCTCATCAAAGGCCCGATCTTCGACTCGGTAGCCATACAAAGCAGCGATCTCATTCGCCAAAGTCAGACCAATATAATCTGTGGGCTTCACAAGTAGATTGATATCGAGGACCTGATTCGCGAAATCTTGAAATTTTGCACTCAGTTTTTGCGCCAGCTCTAATGCGGTCACAACCTGATGAATATAAATAACACGTTTGGATTCTTTAACTTCGGTTTTCTCTGTCTGACCAGCAGGACCTGAATACACTTTTTTCCTTTTTACGGTGGAGTAGATTGGGCGACCAAGACCACTCAACAACGCATATGATTTTAATTCTGTCTCTGCGCGTACATGACTAAGGGCCTGTGAGCGACTCAAGATTGGTCGCTTGCCTGACATAATAGAGGCCAAACCACCCAAACGTTTTTTGGATGATTTCTCATCTGCCTCATTATCAACTTCTTTGGAACGCTTGCGTGCCTCAACCTCGGCTTCCGTTTCCACTACATTT
>JAHFAA010000187.1 GCA_023250775.1 Bdellovibrionales bacterium | reverse complement strand
ATGCAATACACAAGACGTGATTGGCGTAACCGTAATCAAATTAAAACCTCTGATGGTGTGAAATGGTTAACTGTTCCTGTAATAGTTAAAGGAAAATATCTTCAAACCATTCGAGAGACTGAAATAAGTGGATCAGATTGGCTTGAAACTCACTGGAAAACGATTTCTCAAAATTACAGACGTTCAAGGTACTATGAGGAAATTTGCAAATGGCTTATGCCTCTCTATTGCGGTGCAAGTTACACGCATTTATCAAAGTTAAACCGAACATTTCTTGAAGCAATCTGCTCCTATTTAAATATTAATACGAAAATATCAAACTCTTGGGACTATACTCTGATCGAAGGAAAAACAGAACGTCTGGCAAATTTGTGCATTCAAGCTGAAGGAACTGAATATATCTCTGGACCTGCAGCCAAGGATTATATTCAGGAGATGATCTTCGCTGATTTGGGAATTCAATTAACCTGGTTCGACTACAACAATTACCCTGAGTATCCTCAACTGATGGGAGCATTCACCCACGGCGTCTCAATTCTTGATTTACTTTTTAATTGTGGCCCAAATTCAGGCCAACACATGAAATATGTGAAGAAATGAATTTTGTCCGTTTTGGGTGTCGGCAATTCAGTAATAAGAATTAATTTGATTTAGTAAAAAACTTGGCAAATTTTATAATTCGCTCGAGGAGTTCGATTGCATAAGATCTAATTCCCCCTACCAAACTTTGCTTCCACTTTTTCCAGTATTCGAAAGGCCCCTCTCCCGTCAATGCCGCAGGCACATTTGGGGTTTTGGATTATTTTGGCATTTAATCGCCGCAATTCCGTTTTGATCAGTTCTCGAATTTGTGTCATATCTAGGGGGCGTAAATCCCCATAAAAGCTGTGAAGATCGTCATTTTTAAAGATAGCAGAAAAATCTTTTTGATTGTCGACCACTAAAAAATTGATGCATGGAACTTGCTGAACTAGGCGCTCGACAAGGGCCACACCATAAGAGCCGATCACTAAATCCGTCTCAATATTCATCTTCTCCAGAGAAGAAGTGGTGGAAATAAATTGAAAATCATTTTTTGAGGTAAACTCCAGAGGGCGTCCGGCTTTAAAAAGAACCTGAACTTGCCTCAAGTTGAATTGCTCGAAAATTCCATTGAGGGCCAAGCATACTTTTAAAACATTTTCTGCTGTGGTGGATCCCAGATTGATCAAGATTTTGCTTACTTTGGCATAAGAGTCTTTTTTTGCTTGCGCATAGCGCATTGAAGCTATGCAAAACTCTTTGCCGACCAGAGATTCTCCTGAATAGAGGTTGCGCTTTTGTACGTCCTCTTTAGTGCTACCTGTAGAGTAATCAATGATGATATCGGCGTAATGAGTTCTTTTAAGGTCATCGAGAACAACAACATGCTGGCCATGATTCTTCAGGTATTCCTCGACGACATAGGAAATTCCATAGTGATCAATGATCCAAACAGCTGGTGCGGTGACAAATCTGCTTAACTGAAGGCATTCTTGATCCTGAGTATGCCCTAGCCAGGTATTGTAATCATTGGAGGAGAACTCTGTTGGGTCTACGCCCTCTCCTAAAATTTCATGCTTATGACCATTAAAATATTCTGCATTTGCGCCTTCTTGAGCATGATGAAGGAAGCACACATCGTGATTTTTGCTAGCAAAAAGGTCGGCAAGTACAAGGCAGCGAGAAAGGTGTCCAAGCCCAATATACCTGCCGAAATCCACCCTGAAATAAATTTTCATAGATTAAGAAATCATATATGCTTCAAGAGTCTCAGGCAAAATTATTGTTTTTAAACTTAAAGAATGAAAGTAACAAAGTCAGAATCACTCGTTGTAATCACGGGCCATACTAGTGGGTTAGGGAAGGCTTTGCTTGACCTGGTGCACTCCGAAAAAGACTTGAGTTGTATTGGAATTTCAAGGAGAAAAATTTTTTCTCATCCTTCGGGTAATTTAACCGAAATAGTCGCAAATTTTTCAATCCCAAAAGAAATGCTTGATGCGTGCAAGAAATTGGTTTCATATGTTCATAAATCAAAAATAAAATTTGATAATCTTTATTTTTTTAATAATGCCGCCAGTATTGAGCCGATTAACTCCATCGGGACACAAAATTCCGAAACACTGATCCAATCGATCAATACGAATTTTGTGACTGCTTCAGTTTTTATTAATGAGATTATGAAAATTGAGGGCCATTTTAAAAAACTATATTTTATCGATATATCTTCCGGTGCAGCTGTAAGAACTATTCATTCATGGAGTGCCTATTGTTCAGCTAAGGCTGCAACAAAAATGCTTTTCAAATGTTTGGAAAGTGAATCTTCCCGAAAGTCTCATGTAAAAATTATTTCTATAGACCCGGGAGTGATGGATACAAATATGCAGGCCATTATTAGAGATAAATCGCAAGATGAATTTCCTGAAGTTAATGCTTTTATCGACTTTAAAACAAATAGTAAGTTAAAGAAACCACAGGATGTGGCCGCTGAAATACTCAACAACCTCAATATAGTGAGTAGTTCAAGATGAAAATTTGCGTATTGAGTGATATTCACGGAAATTTATCTGCGCTTAAAGAATTGCATTCTTCGCTCGCTCAATTTGATCAGGTTATTGTATGTGGGGATCTTGTCGGATACTATTACAACGCCACTGAAGTGTTAGATCTGCTTCAAACTTTTAACCCCAAAATAATCAAAGGAAACCATGAGCAAATGCTCCTCGATGTGCTCGATGGAAAAATTGAAATTGAAGTGATCACGCGAAAGTATGGACACGGGCTTAGTCTTGCTATTGAACAAATGACGTCAGCGCAAATTAGTTATCTCCGGCAGTTACCAGAACAGATAAAAATAAAAATCGACGGAAAGAATATTTGCATTTGTCATGGCTCGCCTTTGATTCCCGATGAATATGTTTATCCAGATTCCTTTTTAGCGCACGAGCAGATTGCGGCCTTGGATGACGATATTTTTATATTGGGTCATACTCATTATCCTATGAGTATTTCATCTCGAGGCAAACTTATTGTGAATTCAGGTTCTGTCGGGCAACCTCGCGATCGTGATAGTCGTGCTTCTTGGGGGGAATTAGATTTGGAAACGATGCAATTCACCATTCATCGAGTAAGTTATGATCAATCTGACTTACTTAAACAAATTGAACAATACGATCCCGATCTGCCTTTTTTAAGAGAGGTATTATTGCGATGAATATTCTAGTGAGCGCGATCGGAGGAGACGTTGCCCAATCGGTCGCCAGATGTGTGCGTGATTTATTTCCAAGGGCCACAATATTTGGTTCCGATCTCGAAGATCAAAACTCGGGAACTCTCTTTGTCGATCAAATGTTGAAGATTTCGCGTGCCGATTCCCAAGATTATATAAGTCATCTCCTCGCACTTCTTTCAGAAAACAAAATTGATATCTTTCTTCCGATTAATGAGATGGAATTGATAAATATTTCAAAACATCTTGAACTGTTTGATCCAAACATGCTGGTCTTTCCAGGAAAATTAGTGATTGAAAAATGTATAGATAAGTTGGAGACTAATCTGTTATTGCAAGAGCAGAAGCTGCCGTTTCCTTGGACCATAGATGCCGAGCGAGAACTGCCCACTATCTTCCCGTGTTATTTTAAAGGCCGAACAGGGTCAGGCTCTAGAAATCAATTTAAAGTAACCGATGGAGAAATGGCACAATTCCTTGCCAAGCGATACACCAATGGAATTTTTCAGGAATTTTTAAGCGACGAAAATCCAGAAATTACCTGTGGAGTGTATCGTGCACAAAACAATGACGTGCATGTTATTCAGTTAAAGCGAAAACTTACAGGAGGTTCAACCTCATGGGCCGAAGTTGTTGATAACCGAGATATTACCATGTTGTGCGAAAAACTTGCCCATGCATTAGGTTTAAGAGGCAGTATGAATGTTCAACTCAGATTGACTCCGCATGGCCCAATGGTTTTTGAAATAAACCCTCGGTTTTCTTCGACAGTCTACTTAAGACACATGCTCGGTTTCCAGGATGTAAAATGGGCGATTGATGAAAAACAAAATAAAAAGATTTCTTATTTTTCGCCATGTACAGGGACGAAAGGTTTGCGAGTCAGTACGTTTCAAGTGCTAAAGGAAAAAGTATGACAAACGAAATCAGGGTTGGAAAATTTTCAATTGGGCGAAATCATGCACCATTTATTATTGCAGAGATGTCAGGCAATCATAATCAGTCTCTAGATCGTGCGCTCGCGATTGTGGATGCCGCTGCCAAAGCCGGCGCCCATGCCTTAAAGCTCCAAACTTACACCGCAGATACGATGACCCTCGATATTCGTGAGCGGGAATTTTTTATCAAAGACCCGAAGAGTCTTTGGCAGGGAAGATCGCTCTATGAGTTGTATCAGGAGGCCCACACGCCTTGGGAATGGCACAAACCAATCTTCGATCGATGTAAAGAAAAAGGATTGGTGTATTTAAGTACGCCATTTGATAGCACGGCGGTTGATTTTTTGGAAGATTTGAAGGTACCACTTTATAAGATAGCTTCCTTTGAGAATATTGATATCCCGCTTATTCGTAAAGTTGCGAAAACCGGCAAGCCTATTATTATTTCTACCGGTATGGCCTCAATTGAAGAACTTGATCTCACGGTCAGAACTGCACGCGAAAATGGCTGTAAAGATTTAATCTTACTGAAGTGCACGAGTTCCTATCCTTCGATCCCCCAGGACTCAAATATTCAAACCATTCCCCATCTTCGTGATCTGTTTAATGTTGAAGTCGGTCTAAGTGATCATTCGATGGGTCTTGGTGTCGCCTGCGCTTCAGTTGCATTAGGTGCAACAGTGATTGAAAAGCACTTCACCTTGAATCGTGCCGACGGAGGAGTTGATTCGGCCTTCTCGCTCGAGCCAAGTGAATTATCTGCCTTGGTTGTTGAGACAACGAGGGCCTGGCAGGGGCTGGGGAAAATTTCCTACGGTTCAACAAAAGTGGAAGAAACATCAAAAATTTATCGTCGTTCTATCTATGTGGTTCAAGATTTAAAAGCAGGTGATATTTTAAGCGCCTCAAACTTACGATGTATTCGCCCTGGTTTAGGATTAGCGCCGAAATACTTTGACCTCCTGCTTGGTAAGAAGGTTAAGCAGAACGTAAAAAAGGGAACCCCTGCCTCATTCGATTTATTCTAAATCATTCTGCGAAAGACCGGTTTGCATTCTTTGCCAATCAAAAATTTATCAACGCCTACTTCAAGTGCCTGAAGATAAATATCAAGAGTTTCGCCTAAGCACTGAGCAAAAAAATCGATATCACTTTTTTTATGACTGAAGCTTGGGAGCAAAATACCTTGAAAGAGTACGCCTCGTTGGATCATTTCCTGGAGGGCAAGAGTTCTAAGTTTTGCATCGGGAGTACCAGTTTTATTTTTAAAAATAAGTGATGGCATCCAATTACAATGGACGACTTCAACAAAAGAGGTGCATTTCTTGGCATCCACGACTTTCTGCATGGCCTTTGAGCAATAGTCCCCCAAAGAGTGCATGTGGCCAATAACATTATGTTTTAAAAATTCATCAATTGTTGCAATGGCGGCGGCCATTGCATGGGTTTCACCGCCGTGAGTGGTGGAGATGAGAAATACTTTTTCTTCTCCTTCTTTGAGAATTCCACCAAGTTCCATAACTTCTTTGGTGCCAGTGAGAGCGCAAAAAGAAAAACCGTTGGCAATACCTTTGCCCCATGTGGCCATATCGGGTTTAATTTTATTGCGTGCAATGGTTCCAGGCATGCCAGTTTTGAAACCGGTCACCATTTCATCTTGGATAAAAAGAGCACCATTTTTTTGAGTGATTCTTATTGTTTCATCAATGTTAATAAACTGAGATGGATGGTTTTTTTCTGGCTCGCTGATCACGCAAGCGATCTGTCCGGGATATTTTTCAAAGAGCTTTGTCAGAGAGGCGAGATCAGTACTTTTGTAGGTCACAGAAAGATTTTGAATTTCTTCTGGGACTCCTCTGTTACAAGCGGTCTTTCCGATAAACCAGTCATCAAAAGAATAAAAGGGATGATCTTCGGGGAAAGCAATGAGTTTGCGACCGGTATAGGCGCGGGCCAGTTTGGTTGCCGCAGTTGTGGCGGCGGAACCATTTTTGGCAAATTTGACCATTTGATGGCAGGGGATCAGCGAGAGAAATTTTTCGGCCATTTCTACTTCTAAGTAAGATGGTCGCTGAAAATTAACACCTTTTTCTAATTCTTTTCTAACTCGGTCTAAGACAGGTTCATAGGCGTGACCTAGACTCACCGAAGTAAGGCCCATGGAACAATCGAGATATTTATTGCCGTCCAAGTCCCAAATATAGGCGCCTTTTCCATGCGAGATGGCGGCAGGGGAGAGAAAAGGAAATTGATCGTCGCCCTTTGAGTAAGTATGGGCGCCTCCGGGAATCAGTTTGTGACTTTTCTTTCGATACTCAGTGGATTTTTCAAAATTTAATCTTTTCATTTATCGCGCTCCAATGATTTTACATAGCCAAGATTTCTTTCTTCGGCCTTTATCTTATCAAAAATTTCTTTGTGCTGCTCGATACAGGAAACATAGTCATGCCAGGGACGTTGATCGCCGAGCAACTCGACGAGTTTCTCAATCCGGAGAAAATCATCTGATGTATCTACTGTCAGACGATATTGTGAGTAATTAATGTCATTCTCAAAACATCGAGACTTAAATTTATCTTTTCCAAAAAAGGTTGAATTTTTCCAAATATAAGCCGAGACATGTTCTCTTTCGGACTTTAACGTTGCCTCATGCCATGCTCGTTCCAGCGCCGTGGCCTTAAAAATTTCGACATCGACGCCATCGGGAAAGGTCGGGTTCAGCGTATTGGAAACATAGTCGCAGCCACTATCACGAAAAAGTTTAATCACCGAATCGATCAGAGTCGGGTCGATAAGCGGGCAGTCAGAGGTAACACGCACAATGGCCTCAGCACCGAAGATTTTGTAGGCAGAGTAGAATCTGTCGAGGACATCATTCAAATTACCTTTAAAGGTTTTAACACCCACGAGGTTTGCGACGTCGACGATGGCGTCCGATCCAGCTTCTTCGGTGGTGGCGACGATAAGCTGATTAATAAGCTTCGAGCGTTGTACTCTTTCTAGATGCATTTGCAGGAGCGTCTTTTCGCCGATTTTTTTTAAGACCTTATTAGGT
>JAHFAA010000186.1 GCA_023250775.1 Bdellovibrionales bacterium | reverse complement strand
CCTTTGTTCACGCCGCGACGGACACCAACTGTTTAACTTGCCACAACGGCACGACGGCCACTGGCAAAACCGCGACACACGTGACGACAGTGGCCCAGTGTAGTACCTGTCACACCAATACAGCGTGGAAACCTGCGACTTTTGTTCACGCGGCGACGGATACAAACTGTACAAGTTGTCACAACGGCACAACAGCGACAGGCCGACCGACTTCACACAATCTGCCAATCGCCAACCAGCAATGCAGTGCTTGTCACAATCAAGTGTCTTTTGCCACGGTGGCCTTCAATACCACCTACAAGCATTCTGCATCAGGAGGATTACCGCCGAAGGGTTCCACTTATCATAAATCTCAAACGTCCTGTACGCTCTGCCATCAGACGACTACGGATAGTGTGACCTATACGGATACTTTGGCCAACTCAACACTTTCTCCAAAATGTGCCGGCTGTCACACTTCGAAGTTCGCCAGTCATCATAGTTTGTCGACGATCACGAGCAATAAAAATTGCCTCAGTTGTCACGCCTATAGCGGATTTTGATATTACTTAAAGATAAACTGATTATGGCATACAGAGCAATCTTCAAAACCTGCAATGTTATGGTTAAGTGCCACAGATTTAGAACGATCTTTAAAGTGACAAGAGATGCATTCACTCGATTTACCCTGATAAACTCCATCGCGGTGACACTCTTCACAACTTAAAGCGCGGTGACTTCCTCTGAGAGGAAAGGAAGTCAGAGAGTGTTTAAAGGTAGTGACCTCCCAGAAATCCTGCTTGTGACAATCTTTGCAGTTGGGCAGTCGTCCACTGTGCTTATCATCTTTTTGATGGCACATGATACAGGTATCGCCGATGCCTCCCAGCCTGCGCTGATCTTTGTGGCATTCATCACATCTCAAAGTATAGTGCACACCGGTTAGGAGAAAATTATTATGAAATTTCTGCACCACCTTCCATTTCTTATCTTCCGAGTGACATTCCGTGCAGCTATTCCCAAAATCACCCTTGTGAACATCTTTGTGGCAGCCGTCACACTCGGTGGTTGAGATACCATGGAAATTAAATTTGCGAACAGGATTATGAGTAGGATTATTAAAAAATTCGTTTGTTTTGATATGGCATTTTTTGCACTTGGTTTCTTTGTGAAGGCCAAGCAAGGAAAAACCTGTGATGTTGTGATCATATTCTTTCATAGGTCGAAACGCCTGATTGGTATGGCAGGAACCGCATGCTTGCCTCAAGCTGTTTTTACTGAATTGATTGAGGTGAACATTCTTATGACAGCTTTCGCATAATCCTTTGCCATCGTCGGCAAATTGAAAGAGGCCTTTTGGACGGACGCGGACATGCTTGTAAGTAATGAATTCCTTAGTGGGCCTATGGCATTTTTCACATGCCATTTTGGGGTCGGCGTGTTTTCCGTCCAGTGCAAAATTAGTTTTGTTATGGTCGAATTTTTTTAAGTTTTTGAATTTCTCGCTGTCATGACATTCTAGACAGGACTTGTTGGCAAACTTTTCACTAAACTGTTTTTTGTGAACATTGGTGTGGCAAGCTTCACAAAACTGCTTGTCATCGTAGGTGAACTTGTAAATTTTATTTTTGCCATTTTTATGACAGACATCGCATTGAATCTTTTTGTGCTCGCCTTCCAAAGGAAATCTGGTGTCGAGAGTATGATTAAACTGACCATTTTTTCTTGTCTCTTTCCAAGAGGTCGTTCCATGACAGGAGATGCATTTCTGCAGCAGATTTTTGGCGGAAAAAGTTTTTAGGTGAGGACTCTTGTGACAGATAACACAGTTGTCTTTTTCTAAATCTTTAAAACGGTAAATCCTTACGGAATCTTTGTTGGTGAGATCAGTATTGATGTGACACTTGTTGCAGGTGAGCTCCCGATGTTTTCCATCAATATTAAAACGCGTGTCAAGCTTATGATTAAAATTGCTGGTGTCTTTAAAGCTACGTTCATTATGACAGGCCTGGCATAAAGTTAATTTCCCAAATCTTTTGGAAAGATAATTATCAAATTGATGAATGTCTTTGTGGCAAGAAATACAGGCCGGTTTCAGACCGGTCCATTGATAGGGGACGGCCTTGGTAATACCGGTCAAGACCTTATAAGTCGCTTCGCCAAGCTGTGGGTCTTGCTTGTGGCACTTGATACATTTAATTTCCAAATGCTTGGCCTTGATAGTTAATCCCGTCACCTCATGTTTGAAATTCGGAATTTTCCAGGTGCCTTGCTCATGACAGCGAGAGCACTGTCCATCGTTGTATTTTGCTGAGAGGGTCCCGATATGGAATGGTTTATGGCAGGCCAGGCAGTTTTCAGTTTTTAAATTTGGCCATTTATAAATCGCAGGCCCGATTTTATCACCTTCAGGAGTATGGCATTTTGCGCAAGACATTGTGACGTGCTTGCCCTCTAACTTGAACTTTGAAATGACTAAATGATCAAAGTTAGAGGTTCCCTTCCATTTAATTTCAGTATGACAAGCATTACAATCTTTGGTTGCGAGTTCACCTTTGAAAAGATGCACATCCTGTTTCTGATGACAGCTTAGGCATGTGGCAATTGGCCCGGTATAGCGCGGGTCTTCTTTTCGGATGGCCATTTTCGCCCTGGTTTCCTTGTGGCAATCCACACATTTTACGCTCTTATGTTTGCCATACAAAATGTGGCCGGTGAGACTATGGTCAAATTTCTCGCGATTCAGTTGGGTCGAATCAAAATCTCGGCCCTTGTGATCATTGTGGCATTCGATGCACGTTTTCTTCAATGCGGATAAACCATGGAAAGTATTTTTGCGTTCGATCGATTGTTTGATTTCCTTATGACATTTTAAACACAGTGAACTGGGAACGCCTTTGCCGGCGTTATGGCAGGATAAACATTCAACCTTTTCTAAATTTTTATGTCCCTCAATCAAAGGGCCGGGGGCCAAAAGTTTATTCAGAAGGCCTTGCTTAATCTCTTCGGCGTGGGCCAGCGCAAGCAGAAAATAAATTGAAAGAAAGAGTATTTTTTTCATAGCGGCCCCATAGGTGGAGAACCATCACGGATCGGGGCCTGGCCGCCTTCGCCAAAACGGTAGGAGATTTTCAAAAGGATACTAAAAATGGAAACATTGTTATCACGAATGTTTTGCACCGAGACGACGCCAAACAAACTGCGGTCAAAAAACTTTGTATACCCGGCCTCAGTGATGTATGCGATATTCAGTTTCTCGTTTAAACGCTTTTCAAATTGAAAATCCTGATTGAGGGAAAGTTCTCTGAACTTATTCGAGTGGAGCAATCCAAAACCGTAGAGCAGGTCGTTTGTAACAAAATTTTTTCTGATTCCTAGATTCATCGTGCCACTTATTTCATCTTTAATAATTCTCGGATAAAGAGCGCCTACTTTTAGTTCAGCCAAATTCTTCTTATCCACCTCACGCAAACCCGCTGACAACTTCGCCTCATAGGATGTTTCGCCATAGTCTCCCGGCCTTCTAATAGAAATAGAAGACTGATGATAGCGACAGGAGGGGAGGGTCTCTCTTACATCTTGAATCCTTGTATAATGGAGGGAATCGATTGTCGACAACGAAGCTCGGAGTTTGTAATGAGAGCTTATGCTTGAAGCATAGGTTGACCAAAAATTTTGGACATTAACCTTGGGGACAAGATCGAGATACAAAAGCGACAAAAAACTCTGTCCGTTCGACGACTGCATACTTGTGTTGTTATAAAAATAGAATCGGTCAACTTCCGACTTGTAAACTTGTCGCACCAAGGAGTTGGTGGAGAAAAAATATTTATCTAAGTTTTTATCTTTGTCTTCAAAGGTGATGTATCCACCATACGCTGTTATATTTTTGTCTATGTTAATTCCCGACTCTTGGGTTAGTTGTGGATTGAGTCCATAGAAAAGGGAAAACTTAGTTGACAGGCCAACAAGAGTTTTTCTAACTCCCAAATCCAAACCATCCAAATAGATTCCCCCTGCCTCACTAAGTGGAAATCTTCCCAGCGAGAAGGCGACAGCATTATTTTCTGCTGGTTTGTGAAAGTTTAATTGATGGAGTTGCAATTTATTTTTTTCAGTTAATGTTTGTCTTTCTCTGTCGAGTTTATCAAAGAAATTTTCTTTATCTCTCACATCAACAGTGAATTCAGCCTTATTCCAGATCAGGTCATCAAAACTGGCATACATTCGCTCAGACAAAATTGCCACGTCGTTGTATCGATCAACCTGCGAATCTCGGAAAACCTCCTTGGATAAAAATGCACCTGAAATAAATCTGCCATAGTAACCGCAATAGGCATTACTGGAAAAAAGAATGAGGAAAATAAGAGTTAAAAATTTGATCAATTAGTCTTCTGCATTTGCTTCAGTTTAATGTACACTGACTAACGATAAGCTAATTCGAAGTATATTATGAAGCTCACCATTTACAAATTTATTTATCTTATAACGATTATTTTTTTTGGCCACGAGTATGCGGTGTTAAATGGAGTGCTTCACTCTGAAGGTCTGCTAGCGAAGCTGGGAAAGTTTAATCTCAATCCTGCTCCAGGATATCCATTGAGTTTTTTACTCGGTTGCGTAGGTTTTGGCCTCATGCTTGCGATGAATGTTTATTCGTTAAGAAAAAGATACAATGTATTTAAAAAACTAGGGAAACTTTCGGATTGGCTGGAATTTCATATTTTCTGTGGAATCCTCGGACCAATTTTAATTATCTTTCACTGTAACTTCAAGGTGCACGGCCTCGTCTCCATTAGCTTTTGGAGCATGATCATATCCTCGACCAGCGGAATTTTCGGAAAGTATGTCTATATTCAGACTTTGAAAAAGAAGGAAGAAATCACGAGTTATCTTTTGTCTTTGAAAAGTGTCTTCATTAATAGAAAACGAAAGAGCTTTAGTGATGAAGATTTTTCCCGTATTTTTCAGCATGCCTATCGTTGCGCCGGAGTTTCGGAAAATGTTTCCAATCCTTTTATCGCTTTTTTTTCATCTCTGACTGCCGAGGCCAGAATGCTCTTTACCAATCCTGGAAAACCTTTTGGGCTAAGTAAAAGGGAAGGTGACTTCCTTAAAATCATAGGAAGAGAGAACAGACGAGCGGTATTGTTGGAGCCTTTTAAACTCCTCCTAGGTTACTGGCATTCCTTCCATTTTCCTTTTGCTGTTTTCATGTATCTCGTCGCCGTGATCCATATCATGGTGGCGTTATTTTTCAGAGTGAATCATTTGCAATAGGTAGATTATTCGAGTGGTGCAATCGGCACGGGAAATTGAAAATGCGAAGGCCCGTGAGTTTTGCCCATAAGATGGAGGGCGACACGCTGATATTTTCTTTCCACCCCATCAAAGCCCACGGCCCAATTATGCCATCGTTTCATCAGCTCGTTGATCGTCACGTAGATGTAGGGGCCATCAGAAGAGCTATCCATAAAATAAGCATATTCGCTATCCATGCCCACCAAGGTGGTGTAATGGCCATCAATCCAATCATTATCCCAGCGATGGTGAGGCGAGGTATCATCCGTCCAGGCCTGTATTTCCAGGATCACGGTCTTGCCTTCCGCCAGAGATTTGCGCAATTCTTCGATCGAAGTATTTTCCGTCACCTTGGACACAAGTCCAAAATGCCGGGCCACTTTGTGAATTTCGGTCCACTGCGTCCCGCTGTCGGCGTCTGTGCCAAGGAGAGGGTATAAAGCTCGCTCGCTGCCGCGATAGACTTGCCAGTATCGAAGCACCGCCAGAAGGGCCGCGGCGCCACAGCCGTAATCTGTTTTTTGCTGATAGAATGCTACGGGCAAAGAGCCCTTAGGAAATTCAGGTGCGGACGCTGAGGTCTGCACCCAAGAAAAAACAAGCCATAAAATAAGACCTAATCGCATGATGATTAATCATACTCAAATGAAATTCGATGGCCAGGAAAAGAGCGTTTTTTTAATTGGGTGCCGGTGTCGGGGTCGGCGTCGGCGCAGGTGTCGGAGTTACTGTAGGGTGACCACCCTGAATTTTTTCACAATCTGGTAGATCATTGGCGACAGTTTTGGCGGCAGAGATACAGGCGCTGCCCATTTTTGAGATCAGTCCCCAGCGATTGACCACATTTTTCAGCACCACTCCTTCTTCTTCGCCAGCATAAGTGCCACGCAGCGCTGAGCTAATGGTACAGGTTCCAAAAAATCTGCCAATTTTTGTTGAGAGTGCGACTTTAAGTGCCAAGGCATCATCAGCGCCTTCGGCGGCGACAACCGAGTAGCCTTTTTTCTTCAGTGCGCGCGTGGTGAGTTCCGCCAGGATTTGATTCACACCGTTGGTTTCAAATTGAGTATCGAGAACAATCTTGCAGCTCTTGTTCGAAACAACCGTACTGCCATAGGCAGAAGTCCCGGCGGTTAAAAGTGCCAAAAAGACCAAAGTATTCGCAATTTTCATATACCCTCTCCCATGGTTGAACCCGAAGGTAATATACCTGATTTTGGGAGGCGATGCCGCAGTGCGTGAACTTTTTACAACAGGATGGAAACCCCTTGTAAAATTTGCAGGTGTTTATAAAAAAAGAGTTTGAGAAAATCATTCAATCCAATGAATCAGCTCCCAGTGCTCGATTTGTCTTGAGGAGTTCTAAGGCCTGTGGCCAGCGTCCTCATAACAAATAAAATGTGTGATGAAGTTTTCTCCATCAACAACTTTCACTTCTTTGATTTCTTTATTTCTTCATGTTTTAATGTCGCTCTTGTTTTGGGAGAAAATTTATGAGCACGATTAGACATGTGGTTCTGTGGACTATGAAGGATGAGGCAGAAGGAAATACTCGCCGGCAAAATATTCTTTTGGTCAAAAAAAAACTGGAGGCCTTGCGCGGCCGCATCCCCGGGCTTGTTGATCTTCATGTTTTTCTGAATGAAAATGCGCAAGAAAAATCGGGTGATCTGATGCTCGAAACAGTTCATGAGTCATGGGAAGCTCTCGCCTCATACCAAACTCATCCTTTGCATGAGGAAGTGGCCAGCTTCATCGGCAAGGTTCGTCAAAATCGCATGTGTGTGGATTTAAGATCATGATTGAATCAGCGCGGACAATTTCCCGCTTAGGACTGGCCTCGGACATTCCCGAGATTATTGAATTCCACAGACAAAATGACGAAGAACATTTTGCGCCTTGGAATCCGGAAATGCCTGCCAATTTCTATCATGAAGATTTTTGGAAATCGCGACTTGAGAAATCA
>JAHFAA010000185.1 GCA_023250775.1 Bdellovibrionales bacterium | reverse complement strand
GCTTGATTCTGTCGATCTTGGCCCCGAAGAAAAACTCGATTTGCTGCATAAAAAAATTGGCCAGGATGAGCTTCGAACCTATATTACTCAAACCTATCAATCGAGAAAGATCTCACCTTCCAGACTTCAAAGCTACCTGGATTGTCCGCGGAAATTTTATTTTCAAGAAGTGGAAGTTTGTCGTATCGACAAAACAACAAAAGTTCAGTTGGAAAGTTTTGAGTTGGGAGAAATCGAGCACCTGATTATCAGGGAATATTTCGAGAGAAAATTAGCGCCTGATCATGAAACTCTTGTCGCGCTCATTGATCTTCGATTGCGAGAATATCTTGCTAAGAGAAAAACAAAAATTCAAATACCTTCTTTGCGTCCGATTCAGAAGGAAATCCTCGAATACTCAATCAACGGTATTCAAATCTTGGAAAGTATGATCGCCAAATATGGTTTCACCTCGGTCAATTTTGAAGTGCCTGTTTTTGAAACACTTGAGGAGCGCGATTATATTGGAAGAATGGATTGTGTCTTGGAAAACGATTCGAGCTATGCCATTTTAGATTTTAAACGGGGCACGTCGAGCATTCCTTCAGTGAGAGCGTTTGATAGGTTTGAAAAAGTTCAGGTTTGGTTTTATCTCGCTCATTATAAAACTTCGAAGATCCCGATAGGTTTTGGACTTATCTGTTTAAGTGACCCGGAAAAATCACTTTTGAGAGATCTTTCTGAGTCTGAGATGGATCGCTCGGAATTTGATAGGCAGATGACGGATTATAAAATTTTCGAGCAACAACTGGTACAACAGATGTATTCAGATAGGATCTTCCCTGCCAATCCTGCCAAAAATACTGTCTGCGATTTTTGCGATTTGAATGCTCTCTGTTCAAAGGGGCACTTATAATGGGCCCAAATATTGAGCAGAAAAGTGCCATTGAACATCGAGGAGGAATGCTCCTCAGTGCCGGGGCAGGTTCCGGAAAAACTTATGTGCTGGTTGAGCATATGATCTATCTGCTAGAAGATTTTTTTTCCCGATCCGAAAAAAAGAATTTAATCGAATTTGAACTGAAGCGTGAACTCAGCACCTTCCTCTCTTCCATTGTCATGATGACTTTTACCAATAAGGCGGCCCAAGAAATGCAAATTCGTTTAGAAAAACGAATTCAGCAGAAACTTGATGATGCTCAAAATGCCAAAGATAAATGGCAAATGGTTCTTGAAGTTCTGCCTCAGCTGAACATGGGTACAATTCATTCTTTTTGCATGAAGCTCATTCGCCAAGGCCATATTGCCGGGGTCGACAGTCGCGCCAGTATTATGTCGCAATTTTCGGCCCGAGCATTGGTTAGAGAGTCATGTCAAAAGTGGTTGAGTCAAAAGCAGAATAGTGAATTTTCACATCAAGTTTTTGACACTCTTTTTATGCGGTTTGAAAAAATCATCGATTCATTCTGTGACATTTTTCTTGATCCTGAGCTTCGTTTATCCTGGGAAAATCCAGATGATGATGAAGTGACCATTGATTCAGTGGTGGCTAAATTATTTCAGCATTACAATTTGGAAAATAATTTGAAGGTGCAGGAGATACTGCAACCATATAGAGACACGACTTCTGCAAAATGGATCATTACCCTTGATGAATTTTTTACAAAGTTAGCCCGATTCCGCCCTGATACGATTGAGGGAGTCCGAAATCTGCAAGAGATATTTTCAAGCTTGGATCGAGTCACGACTCCTCCTGCCGCAAAAAAAGACGAACAGTTATTGGCGCTCTTCGATTACTTTAAAGATTTAAAAGCATTTATAAAAGATTTTGCCGAAGAGTTGCTCTATTTTGACGTTAACCAAGATGTTTTAAAAAACGTGTGGTTTCCTGTTATCAAGGAACTGTATTCATTTATCGCTGAGGATTGGGGCCGAAAGGATGGTCTGACCTTTTCCGACTTGGAATATTACGTCTACCAGTCTCTCAAAAATAAAAATGTACAGTCCCAGATTTCCAAGTCGTATCGATATTTAATCGTGGATGAGTTCCAGGATACATCCGAGATCCAGTTCAAAATTCTACAGCAAATTATCGCCCATGATTTTTCACGAATTTTTTGCGTGGGTGATCCCAAGCAAGCAATTTACGGATTTCGTGGCGGTGAACTTTCAGTCTTCTTGGCCTGTCGTCAGAAGATTCCACAAAATAACTCCCTCTTGATGAATTATCGTTCAGAAGAGCAGGTTATTAATTTCAATAACATCTTTTTCGATCACCTTTTTAAACTAGGGCCCGATTTTGAAGGTGTTGATAAATATGCAGTGAAAGTCGAATATCAGAAATATCCTCATGAAGTTGTTCCGGAAAAGCGCGGCCATCTCACTCGACTCGTTGGAAACGTTTTGTTAAAAGAGGATGAGGATTCGCCGACGCGAGATAAGATTAATCAGCTTGAGGCCTCTCTTATACACCAATATATCTTGAACCAGGTGAAAGAGAATCCTTTGCAAGAGATCTGTATCCTTTATAGCAAGCTCGCGCCGTCGAAAGATCTTATCGATTTATTGATCAAGAGCGACCTCAGCTTTGTCGCGCAAATTAAAATTCCTTATGGTGATGATCCGGTTCTTGGAATACTGCAATCTCTTTTGTACCTGCTTAAGCCGGCCTCACGCGATTTACCTTCGACACGTAAAATGATTCAAATTTTGCTTCAGACCTATCTCGCCATTTTAGAAATTCCTGCTGCAAATAATTTAATGTTGGCGGTGGACAGATTCATCAGCAATTACCAACTTTTCGGCCCCTTGGATTCATTTTATATCTTCTTGTCAGATATCAATCTTAAAGTTTCCGACTTCCGTAATGTCGCCTCTTTATTAGAGGAGATCGTCAAATTTTCTTCTGATGACAGTGATTTGTTGAGTTACGTTCTTAATGAGGAGCGTGCTGCCAGCTATTCAACCGAGTTTCGTTTTCCTGGCAAGACAGGGAATTTGAAAATCATGACCACCCATGCCGCCAAAGGCCTTGAGTTTGAGCACGTAATTTTGGCAGGAATTCATACCAACGCCAAGGCCAGAACTGATGCTTCAACCATTGGGAAATGGCCTTATAGTTTTCGCTGGCGAGTTGATAATAAAACGATGCGCACGCCAATGATGTTATTGGAATCAAGAATCTCGCATGAAAAAGAATTTGCTGAAGCGAAAAGACTTTTTTATGTTGCCTGCACTCGCGCCAGAAAGTTTTTGACCTGGGCCGATGTTTCGGTGACTGATCCAGCTAAGAAAAAGAGCGTCTCAAAATATGGTAAAAATTGGATTGATGGTCTCCGAAAAATTCATGATCAACAGATTGGTCTTGCTCATTCCCCGTTTAATCAGGTGAATAATATTCCCGTTTCCATTGAGAGCGAGTCACAAGAATCGTCCGCAACTCGCCGTCTTTCTCCACGTCCGCTGTTTCATATTGATTCATCCAATGTTTTTTTTGGCCAGATTCAAGGTACAACGACCGCCATTTCCTCAGAGCTTTCTGTGACTCGTGCTTCGATGCTTGCTGACTGTCCAATGAAATTTTACTTGGCAAACATTATTAAGTTTTCGAACGAGGATGTAGAATATCTTGAAAGTCTTATTGAAATTCCGAACGCACGGCCAGTCGAGTCCAGTGCGTTGGTGTCTAGCGCTGAACGCGGGACACATCTCCATAGTATTCTTGCAAAATCGATTCAATCAAATTGGGCCATGAATAGTCTGGAAGATGAGAAGATCTCCAAAAAAGATATGGCGTCTCTTGATTGGGTTAAAGATCTTCTCAGTCAGCATGTTGGCCAGAATGAATTTTACTCAGAAGTACCAGTCAAATTTAAATTTTTGGGGCATATGATCAGTGGAACTCCCGATTTGGTGATTTTACCAAAACAAGAAAGCGGAGTTTGCGAGATTTGGGATTTTAAAACAGGTGCCGCCAAGTTGGAGAAGGAAAGTGGGTATTGGACGCAATTACGCATGTATGCCCACCACTATTTTAAAAAGTGCAGGGTACCCAAAATTGTTCTAAAGCTTGTCTATCTTGATCAACAATTGATCAAAGAAGAGGAACACACGGCTGCATCGTGTGTTCAAAAGCTTGAGGAAATTTGGTCACTAAAAAGAAATTATCTTGCGTGCAATCTGCAACATTGTCCGCACTGCAACTTCGGAAATATCTGCCCTAGTAATGCATTTTCAGCAACATATCCTTAATTTTTGTTAAAATAATCCTATGCAGTTTTATTTAGGACTACTTTGGGTGTGCCACTATGTTTAATTTTAAATTTATTGGATGCTTTGCAATTCTGTTTATGATCTTGTTTGAATTCGTGACGCCAGTTCTGGCGGCCGAATCAGACACGTATGATTTCACCTGGCTCGATCCGGACAAAGAAGTTTATGTTCTTCAAAACAGAAAATTTCGTAAAAAAGGAAATCTAAGCGTGCATGCCGGAGGGGGCAAGACAACCTCAGGGGCATTTGTAGATTCAATGACACTGCAAGGCCGTGCAAATTATTTTTTCCTTGAAGAATGGGGCATAGAATTTTTATATGCGAAAAATTCTGGAAAAGAAAACTCGACCGCCCTCTCAGTTCGAAATCCTGGCGGCCCCGGGTCTCGACCTTTCAGAAGAATAATCACTGACTATCAAGCTGTGATGGCCTTGTGGTCACCATTTTATGCCAAGATTAACACCTTTAATCAGATTTTATATTTCGATTGGATTTTCGGACTGGGGCTTGCGTCGTTAAATGAACATAATAATCGGCAAGAGTTCGAGTCCGGTGGAGTTGGAAATTTTGCTGAGCAAAATGAAAAACACAACGGCGCAATTTGGGAAATCGGCTTGCAGTTTTATGTCAATCCAAGCTGGGATCTTCGTCTCGATTTCACGGGTACACATTATCAGGCGCAAAAAGGTTTGTCGGCGTCAGGTACTGGCGACAAGACCTACTATGCGAATTTCGACCTGAGTTTATCCTTGGGTTATAGGTTTTAGTTCATGAAACGATTTATTTGCTTACTTTCACTCGGCCTCCTCACTCAGTTCACGGTGTCGCGTGTATCAGCGCAAACCTCAGGAACAATAAGTCAGAAGCAAGTCCGAGAGTTGGTCGATTCCGGAATCTATTTTGGAACGATCCCATTCATCAAGGAGACGCTCTATAATTCTGGCAGTGTCGATACATCACTTGATAACATTATTAATGAAGTTGCAAATCATGTAGGTTTGAGACAGTTTGAAACCCTGTCGACGGATGTGCTGGAGCGATCCCATGCTCCGACACTCCGATATGTTTTGGCCAAAAAATATTTCAATAAAGGCGACTATAATGGTGCCCTTCGCGCCCTTGAAGGACTTGATGTCAGGAGCCAAGGACTCAGCCCTTTTATTTCGAATATGAGAGCTTCGGCGTTCGCGATTCTGAAAAAATCTGATGAGGCCACTCGTGATTATCAAGATTGTATTCGTCAGTCGGAGAAGGAATTGAGTAAAGGTGGACATACTTTGTTGCGCAAAAGACAGCTGACAATTTTGCGTGACACCTGCCAGGTTGGTGTGGCGAGAATGCATTTTGCCTCTAGTAAATTTGAAAGTTCAATTTTGAGTTATCTTGACTTGCAAAAAAAATCGCCAATCTGGCCGGAAACTCTTTTTGAAGAGGCTTGGGCATCATTTTATAACCGAGATTTTAATAGAACGTTGGGCAAATTAGTCACATATAAGGCCCCGGTTTTGGATTATATTTTTAACCCGGAAATTGAAGTTTTGTCTTCGCTAACCTATTTGGAAATGTGTTTGTTTGAAGATGCTAAGAAATCAGTTGATAGTTTTTATACAAAATATCAACGTGGCTATATGGGCCTGTTAAATTTGATAGGTAATGTTAAATCCAACTATAAGGAGTATTACACCCTGGTTAAACAGAGAGATAAATTGAATTTCGATCCTCTCATTATAAAGCTGTTAAAAGACATCTGGCGTGATCCTGCTACCCAAGAGTTGTTTCAGCAAATCGAGGCCTTGAAACTTGAAGTCCAACCAATAAAGAAAATTGAAAATAATCATCTGAAAGTACTTGTTGCAAGAAATTTAAAAGATTCTTTACTTCTCCAGCGCGACATTATCGGTCGCTATGTTAAAAAGCGTTTGGTCTATCACGCTCGTCTGTTAGAAAAATCGTTTGAAGACATGTCCTATATCAAACTTGAAATTCTCAACAATATGAAAGGACAACTATTAGGCCTGAACACGGAGCGTGCCAGAGGCGATATAAAATTTTTGGAAAGAAATGAGAAACAATATTTTTGGAACTTTAACGGCGAATTTTGGGCCGATGAACTCGGTGACTATGTATTCGCCTTAAAATCAGAGTGCAGTAATGAAGTGGCAAAAAACTAGTATTGTCTTGGTCTTATTGCTGGTGAGCTTTGTGCCTGCTATGGCGTGGGCGCAGGCGGAGCGCAGAACCCAGTTGCT
This sequence comes from Bdellovibrionales bacterium, assembly GCA_023250775.1. GTDB lineage: Bacteria > Bdellovibrionota > Bacteriovoracia > Bacteriovoracales > Bacteriovoracaceae > GWA2-49-15. The sequence goes on along the minus strand of JAHFAA010000185.1, from coordinate 774 downwards.
GAATTTGGTTAATGAGGAGTTGCAAGAAGTCGTTCGTCTGAATAAACAGGTGTCTATAAAGAATCCAAATCTTTTACTTCGCCTTGCCGAGCTGTATTTAGAAAAGGCCAGAATCATCAAGGAAATTGAAAATGAAAAATTCCTCAATCTTCAACCTGAAGAAAGGGCCAAAGTCGCAAAGAAGGACATTTTTCACCAATCAACAAAGTACTACGTAAAAGCGCAAAAGGCTTGTTTGATACTGCTAAAAAGATTTCCAACCTTTAAAGGAAGAGGAGATGTCTTTTATATTTTGGCCTTCAATGCCAAAGAGTTTCAATATGATGACAAGGCCAAAAAATATTTTGAATATGCTGTGAAGCACTCAGCAGCCGATTCTGCAACTGCTCGCAAATCTAAATTGGCGGTTGCGGAACTTTATTACAACGACCAAAAATTTGAAAAGGCCATTGCGTATTACGAGGAATCACTTAGGAGTGTTAAGGGAAAATGGTGGACTAAGGATGCTTTTAATTTGGCCTGGTGCTATTTCAGAATTGGGCAAAAGACGAAGGCCATTAATTTCATGCTCAAAATTTATAATCTTAGTAAACAGTCTGAGTTTTACGATATGAGCCATGAGGTGAAGCGAGATCTTGCCTTTTTCTATGTCGATGCTGGACGAACAGACGAGGCCATAAAATTTTATAGAAATATCGGCGAAGATATCGCTACATATTTAGTAAAAGTTGCTCAGCACCTGATGGAACAAAGTAAATATTCTTATGCCATTCA
>JAHFAA010000586.1 GCA_023250775.1 Bdellovibrionales bacterium | reverse complement strand
GACGGCCAGATTTTGCAGATGCTTCGAGGCCATAAGAATGAAAACAAGACCAAGCAAGAAAGGCACGAACGGATATTTGGTGGGATCAAGAATCTGTTTTTGATCGCCATTTTGCGCCGGGATTTCACTTCGCTGCTCACCTTTTTTCATCAGATACAGATGAGCAAACTCCAGCATCAGAAGCACACAGAGGCCCACGCCCATCACACCGCCATTCATCCACGTTTGCATACTGGAAAATAGTGGCATCATACTCATAAGCAAGAAGGCCACCGCGCCACCTAAGATTCCGGTCTCAAAAGAAAACTGATTGTGTTCAACTTGAAAAGGATTATTGAGCAAATTAATAAATTTTGAGCTGACGCTGCTTAAGGTACTTTCCAGCCACATGACGAGCAAAGTGCTGGATAAAAAGTAGAAGCAGGAGACCAGCACTTTTTGCATCTTGGGAAGGGTCTCCCAATAAGAAGACTGCGCGGTCAGCACGAGAGCAATGGCAGAGAGAAAGACCAAACCGTTGACGATCCAAGAATAATTTTTTTGAATTTTTTTAAACCAAGCATGCAACACCAAAAGCAAAATTCCTTGGCCGATCATCAGCACTGGAAAGGCCTCAATCGAGAGAGAATCGACCAATTTTTGCAGGGAAGTTAACTTAAGGTAAAAAGACGCCCACCCTGTAAAAAAGGAAACAACCAGTAATGGCCATTGATGACGCAGAAAAAACTTGGAAAAAGTGCCCATAACGCCTCGGGGACTTCTCGGTTTTGTTACAAAAAAATGTTTGAAAAATTTTTAAATCGCAGGGCGGGAAGAACAAAACATCTCAGTCAACTAATCGAACTTGCCAATAACGTAGTCTTGCCCTTGAAAAAGCGAACGTTCTTTTAAAATATAGTCTTTTGCCTCACTCAAAGTATCAAAGACTCCTAAATTAATTCTGTACCACATCCCTCGGCCTTCAACTTCCTTTTCCTGGATAATGGGAACATACCCGCGCACCCGAAAACCATCGGCAAATTTCTCGGCCTCGGCGCGAGAGTTGTAGCTTCCCAGCTGAACAGTGTACTTTCCTGAATACTTGGAAGTAACACTTTGTTTTCCAGCAGAAGTTGTCTCACTGTAAAATTCCCCAACTTTCTCCGGTGCCTGCTCGACGGCAGCTGACCCTGAACCTGTCGCGCTTTGAGTGATCGCCGCCCCGGTGCCAGCGGCTGAACCAATCGGTTTTCCCGTTTCCTTGGTCTTGGCACTCTCGTCTTTAAATTCTTGATTTATTTTCTCTTTCAAAAGTTGATAAGCATCGTTGGAAACCTTTTCACCCTGGGTGGCAGAATCGGCAGGTGGCATCTCTTTCACAACCTTTTTGACCGCTTCCTCTTGCCCGCTTAAGAGATCGACTCGGGATTGATCTTGAGGAGTAATCCCTGCTTGCTTGAGACTAAATGATTTGCCAACCTTCACACCGAAGTAAAAGGAGGTCAAAGCAGTCAACATCATGAAGACAAAAATTAATGCAATTTCCTTGCGGGCGAACACATACAATTTAACTTTATCATCCATATAGCACTATTTTAGAGACAGATTAGCATCATCGCAAGGCCAACTTTAAAAGCAAATATTTCATCTTGCAAAATGAATTTTTTCTGATCTCAGTTCCTCACTCCTCAAAATCTAATGCCTTATCATACACGAAAAAGTGCATGGGCCTGCATTTTAGTTGTCAAGAAATTCGTCATTGCTGTTTTAGGGAGGTTTTATGCAAGCGAAAGCAACAAAAGTGGCACAGAAATTTAACAACATACGAGGTCAGGGAGTCATGGAATACATCATTATCTCCGGGCTCATCGGGATTTTCTGTCTAGGTATGGTGAAACAATTCGGAGGCGTTTTACAAACACGTCTGGAACACATGAAGGCCACGATCGTTAAAGAAATAGATTAGTCCATGACGTTCTTAGAAACCGCCATGGGTTTATGTTTACTGATCTCCTTGCTGGCACTTGGAGTGGCGCTCAATAGAACCTTAGTGCGCGGGCTTGAGGTCCAGGAACATAAACTCACCCAGATAACCAAGCAGTATTTGAATCAGTGGAATGCAAAGCTATGAAATGTTCACTCACGATCAGACA
>JAHFAA010000184.1 GCA_023250775.1 Bdellovibrionales bacterium | reverse complement strand
CCAGGACCTCCTTAACTGTGTGAAAAGGCAGTGCAAAAAGTGGTGCCATGACACCATCCTGCGGGCGGCCGTCCAAAATTTGGGCACTTAATTTCTAAGTGTGTAAAAAGATTGAGCAGGACTAACCTATAGAAACAAGGGGGGCTTTTGGCCCCCCTTCAATGATCAAATATAAGGATCAGAACAATTAGAGATCAAAGGGAACAGAAAGACTGAGCATGATTTCTTTGGCCTTAATTTCACTCTCAGTAAATAAAGCATTGGAGATAGGTAATGTTGTTGTAGTTCCAGTCGAGGCATCAGTGACTTCATCAAAAGTAATAGCGCGGTATTCAAGGTTGATGGCAACCAAAGGAAGACCGGTAAATCCAGCTCCCAGGGCATAACCTTTACCTTTTACTTTATCGCCAACAGTGCTTCCAGTGCCGGCCCCAACAGTATCGGTTTTTGTTTCACTTTTCAGGAAATAGGTACCCCAGACGCGAAACAAGAGAGGGAATTTGTAGCCAACATAAATACCGAGGTTAGTGTATTTGTCTTTATCTGCCCCATGAGTTGTGGCAGGAGTATCTTGCTTGTATTCGAAAGACCCCGTGGAGAGAGAGTAGTCGAGACCGGCAGAAAGGCCCATCATGCCGTAACCAAGTCTGGCACCAAGCATGGGCGTCTTGTAGGTGTATTTATATTCTGTTGGAGCTCCGCCGAGGACCGACACTGTCGCCGTGGCCTTGCCACTCATATATCCCAAATACGGTTCGATCCAAACACCTGCGCGCGCCATTGGAATGGCCAATACGAACAACAACACAATTAACAAATTTTTCATGTCAATCCTCCTTCAAAAAGCATTTTGATGATTTAATTATAAACAAGATTCAAGGATTGGCACGAAATAAAAAAAAGGGGGCACACGGCCCCCTGAACGGTCAAATGGTCGATTCAAAATTAGAAGAGATTAAAAGGTGCAGAGATGCTGAGCATAACTTCATTTGTTTTAAATTCACTTACGGCGGCAGTAGGGAGCGAGGTCGTAACGCCTGTAGCTCCGTCGTCAAGTTCGTCGAAGGTGATCCTACGATATTCCAAGTTAATGGCCACAATCGGGAGCCCGGTAAATCCGGCGCCAACGGCAAAACCTTTTCCTTTCAATTTGTCGTCCACACTAGAACCTGTTCCGGCACCGACGGTATCAACTTTCATTTCGCTATTAAGGAAATAGGTTCCCCATACGCGGAACAGAACAGGGAATTTAAAAGCGACAAAGATTCCGAGATTTTTGTATTTTTCTTTATCGGGGCCGGCGGACGTGGCAGGCGTATCTTGCTTCAACTCAAATGTTCCGGGAGACATTGAATAGTCGACCCCGGCAGATACTCCCATCATGCCGAGACCAACTCGTGCCCCAATCATGGCGGTTTTGTAGGTGTCTTTCACCTCTGTTCCTAGGATAGTGACCTTTGACTTCCCACTTAAATATCCGACATAGGGTTCGAGATGAAGCCCTGCTTGCGCCACTGGTATGGCCAATACCAATAACATCGCAAATACTAAAATTTTCATTCTGTTCTCCTTAAATAAGAAATTCTGATGATTTGAATTATAGAGAAACTTTTTTGTTTGGCGCTAACCAGAATGGTCTTGAAGAGATCGAAATTATCACTCTCATGGAACTCTTCACAAAGTTTTTCTTGTGTGCGCCAAGGAATGACTTTATAGTTTTCTAAATCATTACGGAGATCATGCATGAAAAATCTAATCAGAGTTTTTTTGTTGGTTATTGTTTTCGTTTTTGCGTCCTGCACGACCATTATCAATAAGAGTCAGCCCAATGGGGGACTTGCTGTGAATGTGACCAGTAATCTCAATGCTGATGTGGATGTGAATCTTAATAAAAAATTAAAGGGAACGGCATCAGAGTCGGCAGTTCTTTGGATGATTCACACCAATAGCTCTGGTAGCTACTTAGATGGAATTTCCTATGGTGAGGGTAGTTCTTCGGGCCTTTTTTCGGGTGGTATTGTTGATCGTGCAAAGGCCGCTGCCGCGTACAATGCGGTTAAAACCGCTGGTGAAGAAGTGGATGTTCTCGTGGCACCTCAATACATCATCAACCAGAGATCATTTCTTGGTCTTTATAAAGTCGTCACGGTTCAAGTCACGGGTTACGCTGGCAGAATCCGCAGCATTAAAAATAAATAGTTATTACAGATAATCAGAATTCTTATAAAACTGGATATCGGGATTTTTATCCTGCACCAGTTTTAAATCCCATTCACTTCGAACGGCGAAGCAGGGGCGATCTTTTAAGTCGTAGACGATATTGTTGCTATTGTTCTCGATGAATTTTTCCTGCTGCTTTTCATCGGCGAATTTTGGCCAGCGCATGCCGATGAAAGGGTAGGGCGCGTATTCGCCGATGACATTGTATTCATCCTCCAAGCGATATTTCACCACTTCAAACTGCAACATGCCCACGGCGCCGAGGATTTTTTCATTGAAGTTATGGCGGGTGAAGAGCTGGACTGTGCCTTCTTCCGAAAGTTGGCGCAGGCCTTTCTCCAGTTGCTTGGCCTTCATGGGGTCTTTTAAATTCACTTTCACAAAAATTTCAGGTGCGAAGCTGGGGATGCCGGTAAATTTAATCAGTTCGCCTTCGGTGAAGGTATCGCCGATGGCGTAGCGGCCGGTTAAACCGATGATGTCGCCGGGAAAGGCCTCTTCGGTAATTTCGCGATCCCGTGCCTGGAAGATCAGCGGCGTGGTGACTTTAACTTCTTTCTGTTCGCGCGTGTTGAAGATGCGCTGGCCGCGCTTAAACTTGCCCGAGATCACGCGCATAAAGGCCACGCGATCGCGATGACGTTTGTCCATATTGGCCTGGATTTTAAAAACGAAACCGCTGAAGGTTGGGTCTTCGGGGGAAATTTCTTTGGTGGGGGCATCGGGAGTGTATGGAAAAAGAGAGGCCATGCGAGGTTTAGGGCCGGGAGAAAAATCAGAGATAAAATCAATGACTTCTTTCACGCCAAAGTTATGCAGGGCCGAACCAAAAAAGACCGGTGTCAGCATGCCCGCGAGAAAATCTTCTTTATCAAAAGGTGGCAGTAGTTCCGTCACCATCTCAAGATCATGTTTGAGTTTGGCCAAGAGAGTATCACCCACATAGGCCAAAACGTCGGGGGAATCCAGATCATCGGCCTTTAAAATATGCGGCGTACGCGGATCGGTGTCTTCATCGAACATGTAGATTTGCTTGTGGACAATATCGTAGACGCCTTTGAAATCGACGCCGTCACCAACCGGCCAGGTCATGGGGGTGCAGTGAATATGCAAAATGGTTTCGACGTTTTCTAAAAGAGCGTAGGGGTCAAGGGCATCGCGGTCGTACTTATTCATGAAGGTGACGATAGGAGTGGCGCGCATGCGACAGACGTCCATCAGCTTAATTGTCTGAGCTTCAACCCCTTTGGCCGAGTCAATCATCATGAGACAGGATTCTACGGCGGTCAAAGTTCGATAAGTGTCTTCGGAAAAGTCTTTGTGTCCCGGAGTATCCAAGAGGTGCAAAGCGCGATTGTTGTAATCAAAGGAGAGAACCGAGGAGCTGACCGAAATTCCACGCTCTTTTTCTAACTCCATCCAGTCGGATTTTGCGAAATTGCCATGCTTGGACTTCACCATGCCGGCCTCACGAATAACACTTCCAAACCACAGAATTTTTTCGGTCATCGTGGTTTTACCCGCATCGGGGTGGGAGATGATGGCGAAGGTACAACGGCCCTTGGGGGCTCCGTGGAGGGCATGGGTCTCACTCATAAAAATAACACATAGCGTAAAAAGGTTTAAGTCTGCCAAAGTTATACTGTTTTGCGCAAGAGACGTCCATGATCATTTTTACCAGGTGGCTTGATATGTTAACGATTTAAAGTGATGTTCTAAGTCTTGTTTTAGGGGTGCTCATGGGGTTGCGTTTACTTATTGTCCTGATGATCTTGTGCCTGGAGAGCGTCAGCGCGTTCGGTAAACCCCTGCTTATTCTTCACACCAATGATACGCATAGTTTTCTTGAAAACAGTGTTTTTGATCTCACTCAAGGTGGTTATGCCCGACTCAAAACTTTGATCGACAGCGAACGCGCCAGGGCCGCTAGTCTGGGAATTCCAACGCTCACCTTGGATGCGGGAGATTTTTTAGAAGGCACCATGTTTTATATGGCCGATCGAGGTGAAGCGGTTATGCACATCATGGATACCATGGGCTACGATGCCATCACCGTTGGCAATCATGACTGGCTCATGGGAACCTCCGATATGAGTCACCTGCTCTCCGATGTTAATTATTCCTTCACTTTGCTGGCGGATAATCTTCGCGCTGACACAAGTCGCTTTCCGGGATTAAAAAAATTGCAACCGTACAAGATCATGGAAATTGACGGTAAGAAAATTGCAATTCTGGGTTACACCACAGATGAAAATAATTTTAAATGGGCCTTTGATCAGGGGCACATCACCGAGCCGCTCAAGAGCATGCAAAAGTGGGGAAAAAAATTAAAAGCGATGGGAGTGAAGACTGTCATCGGACTCTCGCACTTAGGTTTTAATACCGATATTGAGCTTATAGGAAAAACCAAGGACATCGACTTGGTGGTGGGAGGCCATTCTCATTCTTTAATCGATCGTCCCTACCTTGCTCTTAATAAAAATGGCCGTCCCATTCCGGTCGTCCAGGCCGGTGAAAATGCCAAATACTTAGGAACACTCTTGGTAGACATTGCTGATGATGGAAGTGTGACGGTGCTGGAACGGCATCTGCTCCCGGTAGACACAAATGTGGATGAGAATCCCGCTATGCTTGAGTTGGTTCAAGATGCCCGCGCCAAGGTCAACAAGCTGTATGGGGAAGATTATTTAAGCACCGTGATTGGCAGCTCGGAAGTCGATTTAATTAGTTCTTCCGGCTCGATGACGGTTTGGAATAAAGTTTTGGCCGACGCCATCAAGGAATCCATCAATGCTGATATCGGCGTTCATTCTCCCAATTTGACCGGCAGTGATTTAAAAAAGGGCGCGTTGACTCGCGAGCAGATTATGATGAGCTATCCGCACTACTTATCTTTGGATGATCGCTGGGGCTGGCGCATTTACAATGTGAAGATCTATGGGGCCGTGGCGAAAATGCTGATGGAATATTATTTGAAAGGCGGCGATGCGGTGGTTCTTTCGGGCGTAAAGTTCAGAATCGAAGTCGATAAAAAGGGAAAAAAGAAAATTAAAGATATCACGGTTAACGGGCAACCCCTTCAAGTTTTTAAAAAGTATACGGTTGCCTTTCCCGAGGCGGTGATCAAGGGAGGACTTGGAATAACAGGCCTCTTGATGGATATCCTTCACTCCATAGAACGAACGGAAATTTGTATGTGGGATGCCTTTGAGGCCAAGATTCGACATCTTGGTGTTATTCCGGCCGATTATCTTTCTCGCCCCGATCGTGAGGCGGCAGGAAAAAATAAGTCTCTTGAAGAAGACAATTATATGTTCCTGCCGGCAACTCGCTAGCGAGAGTTGCTATTTTTTTCTCTGCGCATGGGCCGTCACAATCTTCTGAACAATGTCACCGACTTTCATGGTTCGCATACTTTTGGGTGACATTTTTTCCAGTGTGATCTCTGGCAGTTTGTACTCTGTATCCCTGAGAACGATGTTTTTATTGGCATCCACTTCGTCCATTTTATAAATGGGAGTGAAGTGAGGAACCGTCGTCAGAACTTCAGGATGCTCGCGGATAATGCGCGCGATAGAGATGACAACTTCAGCGAAACGATCCAGTTCTTTTTTGCTGTAAGACTCGGTTGGCTCAATCATAAGACCGTAAACTTCAGGGAAGGCCACGGTCGGCGCATGCAGGCCGAAATCTAAAAACAGCTTACCAACGCGAGCGATGGCCTGGGAGTGAGTGGTTCCATTTTTTTCCAGCAAGCTGAAATCTTCTTTTGAAAGAGTCAGAATAAATTCATGCATCCGGGGAACGCTATCCGTTCCTTCAGGCAGGATCGGATATACCTTGCGCAGCTTACTGAGCAGATAGATAGAAGAGAGCACCGCCACTTCCGACATCTTTTTCACACCGGCATCACCCAGTGCCTTGATGTAGGAGTAGCAACGAATTTTGTGGGCGAAGTTTCCAAAGTGACGGTGAAAGCTGCCAATACTCTTGGATGGTTTCACCAGCTGATAGAGGCCATCTTTCATGAAGACTTGATGGCCAGGCAAATAGGCCAGAAGTTTTTCGGAGACCGCCACGATAGCATCTCCAGGGCCGCCACCACCGTGGGAGATAGACCAGGTTTTATGCAGGTTATTGTGAACGGCGTCCACGCCCAATTTATTCAAGTCAATAATTCCTGCGATGGCATTCATGTTGGCGCCATCCATGTAAACCAGGCCGCCGACGGCGTGAACTTTGTTCGCTACTTTGTGAAAATTGCTTTCAAACATTCCCGAGGTGTTGGGGTTCGTGACCATAATCCCTGCGACGCGAGGGCCATATTTGGCAAGCACGTCATCTAAGACGGCGAGATCGATTTGCCCCGTAGGATCGGCGGTCAAGGTGATCATGCCACCTTGCTCCTCATTGGCGGCACTACTTTCAAAGCCAGCAATGGCCGCGGTGGCAGGGTTCGTTCCATGGGCGGATTTGGGAATTAAAATAATATCGCGCTTGTCTCCGCGATCACGGTGATAGGCCTGAATCATTTTGATCCCGACAAGTTCACCTTGAGCACCGGCGACAGGCTGAGTGGTAACGCCAGCGAGACCGGTAATTTTTTTAAACTGTTCTTGAGTTTCAAAAAGAATTTGTAAGCATCCTTGCACATCTTCCAGCGGCGCCTTGGGATGAATTTTGGTAAATTCAGGCAGACTCGCCAAATAATCGTTGATGTAAGGGTTGTACTTCATGGTGCAAGAACCGAGGGGATAGATATTGTCATCGGGACTGACATTTAACTCGCCTAACTTTTGGTAGAAGTCCTTCAGCACACTTTCTGAATAAGAAGGAAGATTGGCGGGAGCTGAACGGACAAAAGTTGCGGGCAATTGCTCGGCCACTTTTTGGGCATTCTTTTTATCTTTAAAATGCTTTTGGAAAAAACTCACCAAACGCGCCAGATCGGCAGCACTGTGATTGTCTGTAAAAGAAAGCATGAGGAGATTTTTTGTGTTCTTTTTCCCCAGGCGATTGGAAACATCCAGCCCCGGATGAAGTTCTTCGCGCCGGGCCTCTTTCAATAACTCGCT
>JAHFAA010000585.1 GCA_023250775.1 Bdellovibrionales bacterium | reverse complement strand
GCATGAAATCGGCCATTACAAAAAGCATCACCTTCTCAAAGGTCTGGCGCTGGGAATAATAAGTACCTTCATTGGATTTTATATTTTAGGTCAACTGGCAGAGTGGCCTCTCTTCTTCAGCGCTCATGGCCTGAGTACCGTGACCTTGGGCGGAACTCTTCTTCTTTTCACTCTTGTTGCCCCCGTTTACACTTTTTTCCTCACACCCCTCCTCAACATCATCTCGCGCAAGCATGAATATGAAGCCGATCAGTTTGCCTCAGAACATGCTGACGCCCAAGATTTGGTTAATGGTTTGATTAAGCTCTATAAGGAAAATGCCAGCACTCTGACTCCCGATCCTTTGTACTCGGCCTTTTATTATTCACATCCGCCGGCGATAGAACGGGCACAGGCACTTTGCTCAAAATTGAGCAGCCATTCCTGATAGCGTATTCCGGGAGCGTATCCAATTAATTTTTTGTTGGCGCCAATGACTCTATGGCAGGGAACAATAATCATAAAAGGGTTGCGATGATTGGCCATCCCGACCGCACGATAGGCCGTCGGATGATTTATTGTAGCGGCAATTTCACCATAAGACCGATGTTCTCCGTAAGGAATTTGGGATAAAGCTTTCCAAACTTTTTTCTGAAAAGACGTGCCATCATCATGCATTGATAAATCAAATTTTTTTCGCTCGCCTTTAAAATATTCCTGGAGCTGTCGCACTGTGAGTTTTGTTACGGAATTGGGAAGCTCAGGAGGTCCTTTCTTTTTGTCGAGCTTCAAACCAACTTGCCAGATGGCATCTTGATCGGCATAGACTTCCATGATACCTAGAGGAGTAGAAAATTTTTGGTAATAGCAGGGAGCTGTTTCCATGTCTGTATCCGATTTCAAAAAAAACATGCGCGTTACGGTTGTCGATTGTGCCACTATTGCTCCCGCTTATCAATGTTTCAACAGATTGGTTAACGCCTTTGGCATTCCCATGGAGTATCATCTCCCACCGACCAATGGTCTTGAATCGCTTCGAAAAAGTAAACCGGCCGATGCCTATATTCTTTTTGGTAGCACCTCTGACGTTTGCGATCGTTTGGATTGGCAAAAAGAAGTCGCTCTTTTTGCGCGAGAAAAATTGAACGAAAAAATTCCTGTTTTGGGAATTTGCTTTGGTCATCAACTCATGGCAGATCATTTTGGTGGCACTGTCGATCTGGTTCGGCCCGATAGAATATTACTCGAAGGCACACGCCAATTTTCAATCTGTGATAATCAATGGGGTTTTAAGGCGGGTGAAACTTTGCGAATTTTTAAGTGCCATCGTTATGAGGTAAAAAAGTTACCGGCAACTTTTCAATGTCTGGGTTCTTCTTCGGAATGTCTCTATGACCTGGTTTGCCACCGCACCCTTCCCTACCTTGGCGTGCAGGGTCATCCGGAAGCGAGCTGGGATTTTTATGAAACACTAACACCAACATTGAGCGAACAAGAAATAAACGAAGCTGGTCGAGATGGCCTTTCTCTCATTCGACGATTTTTGTCACAGGTCTAGACCCTACTCACGATATAAGCAATCCATAAGAAAATTTCTCAAAATTTCAAAATAAGCACGACGATATTTTTCAATCTCGTTGTGCATTTCATGATAGGCCCCATTGATCATTTGAAATTCGAAGGAATGGTCAACATTGGCAAAATATTTTTGCAACACTAGCGGATCAACGATTCGATCCTCACCTCCCACCACACACATTGCCGGGCACTTGGGGCGAATGGGACGAGAGAAAGTTTCCTTGGCCGTTGCCACCATTCCAAATAAAAGTCTCGTGTGAAGTGCCAAAACGTTTAATGGATCGGCGACATAGGCCTCCATGACCCGCGGATCATGCGATAAATATTTTAGATTCACCAGTCCCTTTAGCCTTAGGCCAAGAGCAGACTGCTCGACACTATGAAAAAATTTGGGAGACGAATATTCGATAATTTTGCCTAGAATTCCAACAGAACCTGCTGGCGGCGCACTGAAAAATACACGCTCCGGATAGTGCTCAGCAGTGTGATAATTTTGAAGATAACTGGCAAGAATGAGAGCGCCCATAGAGTGTCCAAAAAGCACATACCGCTTCATGCGATATTCTTTTTGAAGAAAATTGTTC
>JAHFAA010000183.1:3797-7349 GCA_023250775.1 Bdellovibrionales bacterium | reverse complement strand
CACGAAACCATCTATATTTTTTTCGATGATGGAAAGTCTTTTGGCGGCATTTTCTGAGAGCGCCTGATCGACAATCAAAAAACAATAGCCGGGATTATTGCCGCGTCCCACTCGCCCTCTCAGTTGGTGGAGAGAGCTCAAACCAAAGCGCTCAGGGTTAAAAATGGCCATAATGCTGGCGTTTGGGACATCAATGCCTACCTCAATAACACTGGTTGCAATCAAAATATCAATTTGATGATTTTTAAACTGAATAAAGATATTTTCTTTTTCGTTCGGTTTCATTTGTCCATGTAAGAAGCTAACTTTGAAATGAGGAAAAATTTTGAGAAAGCGAGCGTAGACTTTTTCCACATGTAGGAGATCAAGGGCCAGACTTTCACTGATGGCAGGTACGACAATAAATGCTTGATCGCCGGTTTTAATTTTTGAATTTAAAAAATTTAAAAAGGTAACAAAGTTTTCTTCTGTAACTGTTTTGGTCGTGATGGTTTTTTTTGAATTGGGAAAAGCGCGAATAATCGACAGATCTAGATCGCCAAACTGAGTGAGTCGTAGTGATCTTGGGATCGGCGTTGCGGTCATGATTAAAGAATGAACATGGCCTTTATTCGAGAGACGGATTCTCTGATCGACTCCAAACTTATGTTGCTCATCAACGATGGCAAGACCGAGATTGGAAAAAGAAACGCTTTCTTGGATCAGTGAATGAGTCCCAAAGAGCACTTGGGTGGCGCCACTGGCGAGGCGAGATAAGATATTTTTACGCTCTTTTCCGGGCGTGCTGCCCAAAAGAATATCACTGGCAAGGTCAGGGAAAAGTTGTTTGAAAGTTAAAAAATGTTGCAAGGCCAGTGATTCGGTTGGTGCCATGATGGCCGTTTGATATTGGCTGGCGGCCATCAGATAGGCACTGGCAAAGGCCACGGTGGTCTTTCCACAACCCACATCGCCTTGAATCAGGCGCATCATAGGGTGGCCACTGGCGAGATCGAGGATGATATCGTCAATGGCCTTGGATTGATCATTGGTTAATGAGTAGGGAAGATGTTTGGAAAATTGCGCCAAGAGTTCAGGGGAGCAAGGAATGAGAGGCGCATCTTTGCTTTTGTTGTGATTTTTTCGGGCGAAGAGCATGAGTTGCTCATGAATAAATTCTTCAAACGCCAATCGCCGTCGTGCTTGCTCCGTTTTAGAAGGATCAACAAGAACACCATGAATGAGTTTTAGTGCCTCTTGCAAAGTCAGGCCATCATAGGAGCTATCAGCTTCAGAAGTAATTTTATCCCAAAAATCCGTGGGAATCTTTTGGATAATCTCTTTCAGCCGATAGGAGGGAATGCCGTTAATTTGTGGATAACGAACAATAATATTTTCCGTAAAGGGACCGAGCTGAGGATTAACAAACTGTATTTTCGTCTGGAATTCCTGAGGCTCGCCAAGAAAAATAATTTCTTTCATTTGCGAAATTTTATCTTTGAAATTGTGATAAACATTGAACCATTTAATTTCAATGAAAGACTCGCCGTGGGCGTCTTTCACCAAGGCCGTGCAATTATAAAGCATGGCCCGGCCCTTACCTTTGGCATAAAAGTTTGGTCGTGCATCCACTTTCATAATTGAGCCACGGCCTAAAAATAAATCCTGTGACAGACTTTTGGGAAATGGGCCTTCGACTGGGATTGGAATTTGCTGAAGAGGTAAGGTCCAAAGAAGGTCTTTTAAAGTGTGCAGGCCTGCTGCATTTAGTTTTTGTAAAGTCGAAGGACTTTTTTTCTTGAAAATATCTTTGATGGGAATATTTAAAATATTCACGATGTTTATTTAAAAAAGATCTCGCAAACTTCGTATTCCACTTGGCCCTTTGGTGCCTGCACGGTAACGGTATCTCCTTTCTCTTTGCCGAGAAGGGCCTTGCCCAACGGACTTAGATAAGAAATTTTGCCATTTTTAAGGTCTGCTTCGTCTTTACCAACGATTTGATAGACCACTTCTGTATCTTTTTCAGTGTCAAACAGTTTAACCGTGGCACCAAAAATTACTTTGGTGGAACGCAGGGAACTGGGATCAATCACTTCAGCACGGGCAATAACTCCCTGTAGCTGAGCGATCCGACCTTCGATCATGGATTGTTTTTCTTTAGCGCTGTGATATTCGGCGTTTTCTTTCAAGTCACCTAGAGCACGGGCCTCGGCGATGACTCGTTTTAAATCCTCACGTTCGACCTTAATCAATTGGCCTAGCTCTTGCTCAATTCTCTTTTTCCCTTGAATGGTCATCAGTTCTCGTTCGGTCATTTTATTTCCTAATCTTTGAAAAGAGAGTTGGCCTTGGCCAATAAATTATTTTTGTCTTGACCTTTTTTGCTTCCACCATCGGCCAAAACAAAGTAGCTGCAAAAATTAGCACTTTCCTTTTCCAAAGTGCGCTCTGCGAGGGGTTCGCGGCATTCGTTGTAGACCTGGATATCATAGAATTGGCACATCTTGCAACAGCGCAGTGACACTTTGCACTGTGGACATTCCTCATGGCGCAAAATTTTCACACCGGTTTCAAATTCAAGCTTGGATCGACACTTATAACAGTGGGTGCTTTTATCTTCTTCTATCATTAAAAACTCCAAGTTTTGGCAAGGCCGACTCGGATACCATCAATCCTTTGTGAACGGTCATCACTTGCCTCAGGCATAAACTGAATTTTGGGTAGGTTTCGTTTGTTATATTCCTCAATGGCCTTCATTAAATTATCTTCGTTTTGGTAGTCAAGAGTTCTTGTTATCAGAAAATTAATCATAAGGACAGAAAGACCGCCAATAATAAGCCGGGCATTATTATCAGACGTACCATTGGTGAGAATCCCAACGAGAATCAATGAAGAGCCGACAGTCCCCAAAATAGTTGTTTCAATGCGAGTTCGCGTTCCGTCCTGATAAGCATCAAGATAGCTTTTGGCCATTGGATCTTTTTCAATATGATAGCGAAGGCCTTCGCCCTTTTGGGTTGAGTTATTATCGATCAATACCTCTTGGTGATTGATCAGGGCCATCCTGCTGCACGTCTCCTGAGCATGCAATGCCTGGGCGCAACAGATGGCCATGAGAATGAGGAGGATTATTGGTAACTGTTTCATCATTATTAAAATGGCCTTAACAGCGAATTAATTAAATAATATAGGTGATTTTCTTTTATTCTTGATCATGTGGCCAGACTAAAACTTGGGCACAAAAACAGGACTTTGGCATGGATTTGGTAAGAACTGGAATTAATTTATCTAAGGCCATTCGAAATGTCGGACGGTTGCGCGAGATTGTTACAGTATTTGCGCGCAATGGTTTTGATGAGTTTATTAATCTTGGGATTATGTCAAAGATTCCCAATTTTGTTCTCCCTAAATCTGCCAAAAGTATTAAAGAGGAAGTGGCCCAGGAGGGTGATGGGGGTTGGAGCAAAATAGTCGGAGTTCGTTTACGCAAATGCTTTGAGGAGCTTGGTCCCACCTTTATTAAATTTGGACAGTTGTTAAGTTCTAGGGAAGATATTTTTGAGCCTGCCT
>JAHFAA010000183.1:0-3787 GCA_023250775.1 Bdellovibrionales bacterium | reverse complement strand
AAATTGATGAACGTCCAATTGGTACGGCCTCAATAGGCATTGCTTATAGAGCGATTTTGCTTGATGGCTCGGAAGTTGTTTTAAAAGTTCGCCGGCCAAATATTAAAAAAATAGTCCAGACAGATTTTTCCATTATGATCTTCCTTGCCAGCCAATTGGAAAAGGCCAGCGCTGAAGTCAAATATCTCGGTCTGGCACGCATCCTCAGAGATTTTGGTGTCACTCTCAGCGGCGAGCTAAATTTTCAAGTTGAGGCGGTTAATTGTCGGAAATTCCGCGAACTCTTGGTGAAACTTGATCCTGAGAAAACCTTCTACGTTCCCTCTATTCATGGACAGTACACGACAGAGCGAACCATCGTGATGGAATTTCTAAAGGGAATCCCTTTTTCTGATGCTGTCCGAATTAAACCTCACTTGCCGGTAATTCAGGAAAAACTCACCAAGGGACTTCAGATTTTTATTATCTCTATTCTGCAGGAAGGCTTTTTCCATGCCGATTTGCACGGTGGTAACTTTTTTCTCCTGGAAAATAATCAGATAGGTATTATTGACTATGGCATGATGGGACATCTGGGTCGCAAGAGTCGACAAAATTTTTTGGCGATCCTGTATGCGCTCATCACTTTTAATTTTGAAAATCTCGTTTATGAATTTTTAGATGTCTCCGAGTTTGACCAAATTCCTGATATAGAAAAATTGATTGCAGATGTGAGAGAGTCCTTAACTCCTTATGTGGGACTCACGGTCCAGCAAACCAATTACTCCGAACTCTTTCAGATTATTATCTCGACACTTTCCAAGCATCGGCTTTATCTGCCGCGCGATTGGTTTATCGTGTTTAGGTCCTTGATCACTCTCGATGGTGTTGGAAGATCATTGAATCTCGATTTTGATCTTTTCGGCATGATTGAAAAAGATATTCGCAGCATTATTAAGGATGGGCTGGATAAAGATGTTGTGATGGAAGAGGCCATCTGGTCTTTGCGAGATATTCTTCCAATCATTCGAGTGCTACCGAGACACCTGAAGTGGTTTATCAAAGATTTTGCCCGAAATAAATATGCCTTTGAGATTCGACAAACGGGATATCAAACGGAGTTGCGCTCGATTTCAGGCGCCTTGATTTTTTTGGCCTATTGTTTTCTTGCGGGCATCTTTGCGGCGGCAGGATTTCTGCTTATGTTTTCAAACAATGTCAAAACTTTGCAAGAGGTTCCAAGTATCTCATGGATTGTATGGGCGGCAGGGGTGTTGATCTTTATCCGTGGTCGTCTCAGTATAAAAATTTAAATACTGTCTAATCCCGAAACATAGATTGGCCATTTGTTTGGAGATGAATTGGAAAAGGTCATCTCTAGAATAGCTTGCATGCTATAGTCTTTTTGTCCGTGTTCTTTAATCTTACAACTCGTTGCCTGTATGACTAAATTGAGCTGCCTTTTAAAGATTGCATGAAAAAAATTTTGAAAGAGTTCTGTGTTTCCAATTTTGACCAAACCGAGAAAAAGCTTTCTTAAAATCTTAAAATCTTTGTCGGGAGAGGTGGGGAACCAAATTTTAGTCTTTCCATCCAAGGCGCAAGTTTTTAGCCAGTCATTGTTATGCCATTCATAAATAATATTTTGCAGGTCCATGCCTTTGCCTCGAATCGCATACTCATCCTTCCCGTGGAGAAGTTCAGCACTGGTAATTTTTTGGAGTGACAACCAGTCCTCCTTATCTCGCTTAATGCAGGCATATCTAGTTTCGTAAGCAGAATGATATTGAGCTTCTAACTGTGATAAAGAGAGGACCTCTAATGTAGAGGAAGGATACTTTGTCTTGCCTTGCTCGCGAGGAATCGCTTCAAAAACCTCGCCGACTTGAAAGAAATCAAATTTTTCATAAAGAGCGTCTTTGTCAGACCAAAGAATAAAGAAGGTCACCTGCTGCTCAAATCTTTTTATGATCTCGCTAAACAAAGTGCGAAAGTGACCGTGACCTCGCTGTTGCTCGTCAACGGCAATCCCTCCCAGAAGCGCTATCGGGAATATTTTATCGCCGACAATCATCTGGCGAATTTTTAGACCTAGATGGGCCACGAGATTTTCCGTTTCATCGAGCAGGATAAAACAATGTTCCCAATTTTCTTCCTGAAAGAGAGGATAGAAATCTATTTCTATCTTATGAAGAGAATCATAGCCAAAGGAGTTTGAGGCCAGCTTCAGAACAGATGGAAAAAAATCAGGTCTTTGTTTAAGAGTAAGAATCATACTCATACCTCAATTGTAGCAATTTCCTAGAGTGAATGGGTAAAGATTGCCGTTGTCTAGATTTAATAACTGATTAGTAAAGAAAAGAACTGTACTCACGATATGTGAGACGAAGGTGCTTTTTAGCTTGAGTGTGAAGCTAATTTGCGTCCCGACCAGTTAAGGATGATTGGTCGGTCCCTTACAAGGAGGATTTATATGGGACTTCGTATTAACACGAACGTCGCCTCACTGAATGCGCAAAGAAATTTGTCGCAGACTAAGTTGGCGATGGACAAGACCTTAGAAAAGCTGTCATCAGGGCAGCGAATCAACAGGGCCGGTGACGATGCAGCCGGACTGGCAATTTCGGAAAACTTGAAAGCACAAATTCGCGGTATGGGACAGGCCGAGCGAAACGCTCAAGATGGCGTCTCCCTAGTTCAGATCGCTGAAGGTGCTTTGGCCGAAGTGTCCAACATCTTGATTCGACTTCGAGAACTGTCTGTGCAAGCTGCTTCTGATACTATCGGAAACACCGAGCGCAAGTTCCTGAACGTTGAGTTTGAGCAGTTGACCTCGGAAGTTGACCGAATCGCAAACTCTACAGAGTTTAACCGAGTACCACTCCTAAACGGAACTGGTGCGGTATTTGACATCCAGATTGGAACTCGAAATGATCCAATAAGTGACCGTCTAACGTTTGATGCTTCTAGCGCTGACGTTAATGTGGCCGCTCTTGGTTTAAATCTTGCTTCAGTTGCGGATAAAATATCGTCTCAAAACTCACTTTCGTCCATTGACCAAGCAATCATTTCGGTTTCTGGAATCCGCGCAGACTTTGGCGCTCTTCAGAACAGATTGCAGTCAACGATTAACAACATTGCAGTAGGTGTCGAGAACCTTTCTTCCGCCAATTCTCGCGTAAGAGATGCCGACATCGCGTCTGAAACTGCCGAACTTACCAAGAATAATATTCTTGTAAGTGCCGGTACTTCAGTCTTGGCACAGGCGAACGCCTCAACCAAGAACGCCTTGAACTTGATTCAAGCTGCATCACAAACTTAATCGATAGGATGGAGGTAGTTATGAACGGAGATTTTAGCTAACGAACCTGAACAATTGGCCACCCTGCAATGGACAATTGTCTGATCTCAATATCGACGGGTAGATCGAGAAATGATCGGGTTTCAGGGGCCTTTATTATAAACAATTTTCAGACAAGAAGTCTGAATACGAAACAGGAGGTTTAGGTATGTATAGAGGAGATTAATTATGGGATTAAGGATAAATACAAACGTGCCATCTTTGGCATCGCAGAGATCATTGACAAGGAACATGTCAAACCTGAGTGACAACTTGAGAAAGTTGGCTTCAGGAGAGCGTGTGACAAGAGCTGGTGATGATGCGGCCGGATTGGCGATTAGTGAAAATTTGAAGGCGTACATTAGAGGAACGAAACAGGCCGGAAGGAACGCAGGGGACGCGATCTCTCTAGTTCAGACGGCCGAGGGCGGTTTAAATGAGATTTCTAACATCATCATTCGACTTCGA
>JAHFAA010000182.1 GCA_023250775.1 Bdellovibrionales bacterium | reverse complement strand
GCCATCAATGGAACCGGCCCACCATTTTTCTGGTGATACGGCGGGATTTAAGAGATCGGCACGATTGGGAGGGACGGTATTCCAAGTCGAAGTGGAAGGGGATGGCGCGACTGAAAGATAATTACTGGTGGTGCGCGCCAGGTGTCCGTTGGCAACGATCGACCACTCAAACCCTTGCTCTAAAAGAATGGGAATGAGCGAGGTGGAAAAGGTAACTTCGGGAGGGAAGAATCCTCGTGTCGGCGTCCCGGCCCAGGTGGCAGCAGCGGCACGACGAAAAAGCTGCAGTTCTTTTTTAAAGGCGCTCTTTGGGATCAAAGGCGACAGGGAGTGATGATAGGTGATGCCCACCATGTCGGCGCGTGGGTGGCCACCGCTGGTCTTCCAGCTATTGGCCTCACGATAGCCGCTGTTCCAATTTGGTGAGTAGCCCATGCGAGAGTCTTTTCCCCAGCTTCCAATATTGTCCATCAGTGAACCGGAATAAGAAACCGAGGCCCCGGCATTGGGAAAATTGAGAAGATGACGAATGGATTCTCTCCCACCCCACTGGTAGACATTGATTCGATCGTCGACAGAAAAAACTGGATCATAGGAACCAAGATCTCCCGTGGCGAGATTGTTTTGAGGGTGAGGAAGATTGCTGCCAGCATAGAAACCGCCGCCAGCATTTTTGATGTCATAGGATTCCGCTGCAAATTGCACCCGTTCCAAGTTCGGATTGTGTGCCGGCCAGTAAATGGGCTGGTGCAAGTGCCAGTGATAGGTGATTTCAACCGCGGAAAGATTTCCGCAGCAGAGGATATAGGTTCCGATGAGAACGTGCTTGAGCAAAGTTAAATTTTTCATACATAAAGCATGGAGTAGCGAAATGGCTTCGTCAAAATGAGATTAGTGGGCAAAAAAAAAGCCGGCATTTGGGCCAGCTTTTTTTAATCATGAATGATTGAACTAACTAAATTAACCGCGAACAGTGCAAAGGATCACTTTCTTTTTCGATTTGTTGTTTTTCATAAAATCCTCATTTGTTAAGCAACATGAAATATGCTGCTTGAAGGCAATTAAACACTCAATATTTATGATGCTAAGGGGAATTTGTCAAACCGATTGTAAATTGTAAAAAGTCATCGTTTCCCGGACATGATTCGCTTGATGGCCTTCGATGGGTCGTAGTCTGAATGGTATTTAAGAAAGGCACTCATTGAAGGTTTGAACTCTAAAACATCAGTCCACTCGCAATAGTCTTCCCATGAGAAGTTTTTTGGGTCGTATAAGTTGCTGAAAATGGGCGAGCCTTTGTAGGGAAGAAGGTAAAAGACCTCAACGCCATCGATGGGACCGTCTTTAATCAGCTTGAGAGTCGCCTCGTGATCCTTTTTGCTTTCACCAGGGACTCCCACAATGAAGTAACCGAAGGACTTGATTTTGTGTTGGCGGCAGAGCTTGAGAGTGTTCTTGATCTCGCACACTGAAATACCCTTTTGGATACGATCCAAGACAGACTGACTGCCTGATTCGATGCCAAAAAAGAGTTGTTCGCAGCCGGACTTTTTGAGTAGCGGGTAGATTTCCGGCGCGAGCGAGTTTATGCGGGCATGGGCCTGCCATCGGATTTTGAGGTTCTTCTGGATTATTTTTTCGCAAAATTCGGTTAGTCTGGATTTTGAGTGCACGAATAAATCGTCGATGAAAAAAAAATGATTGGTTTTATATTTTTTCATGGTGAATTCAATTTCGGCGATGACGTTGTCGGCGCTTCGCAGTCGGATTTTGCTTCCAACGCCGGATTTGTCACAAAAAAGGCAAACATGGGGGCAACCTCGTGAAGTGACAATTCGGATGAGACGCTCTCCGGTGATTTTTTTTTGCAATTTTAAGTAATAACTTTGGTCGATCAGGTCGCGATCGGGAAAGGGCAACTCGTCTAAATCTTCCATTAAGATATTTTGCTGCTTGGAAAAAGTTACTTTTCCGTTTTTAAGATAAGCCAAATTGGGAATTTTTTCGGGCGAGAAATTATTGGCCTCTAGATGTGTCAGCATCTCGTTGAAGGGAATTTCACCTTCGTTCAAGATAATGTAGTCAGCACGCCCATGAGAAAAAATATATTCCAAGGGAAAGCTCGCCGGCCCTCTGCCGCCGGCAACGATGATCTTGTCGGGATATGTTTTTTTTAGAAAATGAGTCAGGGCAAAGAACTCACGAATATCGTAGTGGTATGTGCTGATTCCAATAACTGGCGAGGTGATATTATTGATCAGATCATTATATTTTTTATCCGAAAGTATTTGACCATTGATCAATTTTACTGAGTGACCATGTTGCTTGATGAACGAAGAGATGTAGGGAATCCCGAACGAGAAAATTGCGACGGTTAAGTTCTCGACTTTGGGAATAATAAAAGTAACTTCCATATCTAATACGCTACTATTGCTTTAACCAGAAATCCATTATGATGTAATGATGAACGATCAAAGATCAAAGAAGATAACTATTGTCGGCCTGATCATTCCTTTTTACCTGGGAATGTTAAAAAAGATGAGGACCGCGGGCAAGGTTGTCCAAATGACCGGCAGTGGGAAGGAATACTTGGCCACGAATCTTTGGATCGCGACGGTCTTGGAAAAAATGGGATACGAGGTCGAGCAGCTTTGTGAAATCAATGGCGAGATTCTTCCCGAACATATCACCGGCGATACGGTGATGATCAATGTCTACACCGCGACCGCCAGCAAATGTTATGAACTGGCGGCAAAACTTAAAGATCGAAAAGTGATTATGGGCGGCCCTCACATCGCGCACTACTATGAAGAGGCAAGTCAGCATGCTGACCATGTTGTCGTGGGGGAATTTGAGAATGTCATTGATGCGATCTTGAAGGGTGAGGATAAACGAAAAATTATTTTTGGCGAGCAGGTGAAAGATCTCAATGCTTTGCCTTTTATGAACTATGGTCTTTTAGATTTTAAACCTGATTTTGTCAGACCGTTTTTCTCGCGAGGATGTAATCATCAATGTAGTTTTTGTGATATCCCCACCATCTGGGGCGAGGGTTGGAGAACTTCTTCGGTCGACCGCATGGTGGCCGAGTTTAAATCTATGGCCGATTTTTTTGGCGGGGAGGTTCCTCGCGTGGATTTTATGGAACCTAATTGGATTGCCAGTTCGAAACGGATAAGAGAATTTCTTCAGAGAACAAGGGCAGAAGGCATCAAGATAAAGCACATGGGCGCTGATTGCACTCTCAATTTTATCAATGATCAGGAATTATTAAAAGAAATGAAGCACCATAAAATCACTTTGGGAATCGGGTTTGAAACTATCAATCCCGTGACACGCTCGCAAAAAGAAAATCAACTGAATAAGACCAAAGAAATAGAATTTTACAATGATGCGATCAAGAAGTTGCAAGACCAAGGTGTTTGGGTTCATGGATTTTTCAGCTATGGCTACGAAGAGGATACACCCGACTCTTTAAGGATCATTGAAGATTTTGTTCATAGTTCGAAGATGAATTCTTTTGCTCTCAGCATCCTCACGCCCTTTGGGGTTTCGCCTCTCGGTCAGAAGATGAGGGCCGAGCAGAGAATTTTGACGGAGAATTGGGATTATTATGATTATTTACACTTCGTCTATCGGCCCAAATCCATGACCGCTTATGAAGCGCAAAAATCATTTAATGAGTTTCTGATCAAGTATTACACTCCTTTGAAGGGAGCGGGTAAGCTTATTCAAGGTAGAGTCAAGGAAGGTTTTAAACACATCATCATGAGTTCCTTTTTTAATAAATTGCACAAACACACTGGGCCATATTTGGAATTTCTCAAGAATGCGAAGTAGAAAAAACATTCTCAAAAATATGTTGTCTTTAACTCACAGAAAGACGGGCATACTCTCTGCAGTCGAGGTGGAAAAGATTAAAGGGATCTATTTTGCCTCAACCGATTTATGCGGAGGGCTTTCTTTTGAAAAAGATCTTGCTGTGATCAGGGCCATTGGCGAAGGTGTTGAACGGTATGCTTCGAATAAATATAATCTGAATCAGCTTCCCTTTGGCAGTTATGAGCAGCTTCAAAGGAAATATAAATTATTACGGCCCGCGGAACTTTTTCTTTTTTCCAAAGAGCAATATCAGCTTCCAAATTTTCCTTTTATTCCTTTCACGACACAAACCGAAACGCATTGGATAGAGGCCCGGGAAATGCTGGGCCGAAAAAAAGTTTATATTCCTGCATTTTTTGTTTTTTTGTCTTATCAACGAAAAGAATGTCGTGAGCAGTATATTATTCCAACTTCATCGGGCACCGCTTGTCACGGAAGCTTTGAAGACGCGGCCTTGTCGGCCATTTATGAATTGATTGAAAGGGATGCGACGCTCGGAATGTGGGATAAGAGTTTTGCACCTCCACAAATCACACCGCCCTTAGAAATTAAGAAAGCAATTAAAAAAAACTTCAAGGAAGAGACTGTCACCTTTTATGATCTAAAAACCGATCTTGGTATTCCAGTGGTCATGGCAAAATGCCGTGGTCTAGGATTTAGCTCTTTTGGTTCTGCCTGTCATTTCACATATAAAAAGGCGATGGAGAAGGCGTTATTGGAATGTTTTCAGACCGCCCATGCGATTAAGAATCTTGAAATAACACAGAAGCCTGAAAATGAAATAAATGATTTTATAGATCATCTCCTCTTTTATGCTCGCGAAGAGCATCAGAAGTATTTAACGTTCCTCGATCAAGGCGTTACGAAGCATTCTAGAAAGACCAAAAAAGTTGCGCCAACTTTGGCCGGCGTGCTTAAGGCTTTTGCCGATAATAATTTAGGAAAAATATATCTGGCGGACATCACGCCTCTCCAGGTTAAAGCTTCTGGTCTGCATGTTGTTCGTGCTTTTTGTCCAAAATTAATCCAACTCAATGTGGGGCCAGGCAATAGATATCTGGCCAATCCCAGGATTTTTTCATGGAAGCAATTTGGAATGAGAGGACAAAAAAAGATTTTGAATCCTAAACCGCACCCGTTTGCCTAATTTGTTTTGGCGATATTCTTTTGTACCCATTTATGCAAGAGATCAAAGGTCACCTCGCGAGTGGCATCGTTGACAGCATCATGATAAGTGTCTTTGAGTTCGATATATTCTTTATAAGGTGCTTCGATTTTCGCGAAGAGTTCAATGTTCACATTTTTATCTGTAACTTTATCAATTTCAGATTGCATAAATAAAACTGGCCAGTTGAGGCGAAAGTTCATGGATTTTAAACTTGAAATACACTTTTGCATTTCATCAAGATAACGAAGAGAAACTTGATGCACGTTAAATGAATCTTGAACAATTTCATCTACCCGATGGCCTTCCCTCCAAAATGCACCAGGTTTACCGCCCACCGACACGCGGAGCTTCGGAGTTAGAATACGAAGAATTGTAAAAAGCATGATTGTAAGAAAGTTTGGCCTACCCCAAATAGGGGCCACAAGAGGAGAGAAAATAACCACGGCAGACAGCGGGGCATGAGGATAGCGTTCAAGAAAGTTAAAGGCCATGGCACCACCGAGGCACGGCCCGACTAGAATAATTTTACGCGACGGCGCTTCCTCATGCAGCTTTTGCAAAAGTAAATTGATGTCGCTGTAATAGTACTCGAAAGATTCGATATGCCCTCGCGAACCTGATGATCTTCCGAAACCGCGGTAATCAGGCGCCTGGGTCTGATGGCCGAGTTTGGCAAGATAGTTTCCAAAATTGGCAAAGACCACATTGGTGACACCGACGCCGGGCAAACAAAAAAAGAGGACGTCGCTAGATGATTCGTTCTTAGGCCCCCAACGACGTTGGAAGATTTTAATATCGGGATCGATCTTCGTTTCTGTCGAAGTTAATTTAACATCAGGATCTATTAAACTCATGGCATCAGCACCAGACGTTTTTTTAAATCGTGAAAGCCTTGTTTGCTCCAGAAGCCCTCGGCCTCAGGATTGCCAATTAAAACTTCAACCTCTATCTGAGTATCCGGGAATTTTTTGAGAATGCGTGTTTTGAATTCCTGGAGCAGCTTTGTTGCAACGCCTTGGTGCTTGAATTCATGATGGACGCTGAGGAAGGAGATCATAAAGGAAGAAGGAAAGAGAAAAAAATCGGGGTCCATAAAATGGTTTCCACCGATAAAACCCGTGATTTTATTTTTATCACAGCTAACCAGCGCCATGCTGCTGGCGTTTTTTAACCATGATTGAATGAAAGATTTAAATTTGACATCAAAGTCTTCGGTGAAAAGCGGTAGATGTTCGCTGTATTTTCTATTGCTGGCATAGATTTCCTTGGCAAGAAAAACAATCGCTTCAAGGTCGTTTTCATTCGGTTCACGAATCATGATTTTTATTTCCTGTTTTCAAAGAGTAATAGTTTTCGAGGCATCGGCTTCTGCGAATTTTTCCGCTGGTGGTTTTGGCAATAGTATTTCGCGCAACTAGGACAATATTCCCAGGGGTGATATCAAAATGAGTAATAATATTTGTCTCAACTTCGCTGATAAGTGCTTTGGCCTTGGCAGGGTCTTTAGTGTTATGCAACTGGGATTCGATGAGAATGACTAATTCTTCGGTTCCGGAATCCGCGTTCGGGTCTGAAAGGGCAACGCATCGTCCTTCTTGAACTCCGGCAACTGCTGTGATGCTTTTTTCAATATCAAAAGGATGAAAGTTACGGCCCCGGTTAATAATTAATTCTTTAATTCGGCCGGCAATATAGAGTTCATCTTTCCAGATGAATCCGAGGTCCCCAGTTGCCAGCCATTCGTGATCAAATAAAGTGGAATTTGCAGCAGAACTATTCCAGTAGCCGGTTGTATTTGATGGCCCATTTACCAAAATTTCGCCACAGCTTCCGGAAGCAAGGATTTTTTTATTTTCGTCGCGAATTTGAATACTAACGCCTTGAACGGGTTTGCCCACACTGACAATTTTTTGTGAATTCGATTGTTCCGCGATTTCTTCAATGGTCTCACTCTCTGCAAAACGTTGTTTGTTAAAAGAAAGAATTTTGAAAGGTTCAAAGAAATTTTTCATGCTTACAACGAGAGTACATTCGGCCAAACCATAGGCGGGAGTAATGGCCTGGTTGTTGAGGCCATATTGAGAAAAATAATTGGTGAAGGCCAATGCAGTCTGATAGTCACACCGTTCAGCCCCACACACCAAGGCCTTTACATGCGATAGATCGAGGTTTTCTATGGGGGTTTTTTGTCTTTCAATGATTTTCATAATCAAGCTAAAAGCAAAATTCGGTCCGGCACTATATGAAATTTTCTTATCAGAAAGATTTTGCAGCCATCTCAAAGGGCGAGCGATAAAGGATTCAGTCG
>JAHFAA010000584.1 GCA_023250775.1 Bdellovibrionales bacterium | reverse complement strand
AACAAAATGGCTCAGTCCCGGTTGTCTTATATGAATATCTGTCAGGTAAAAAGGCCACACGTGGTCAAGATGGATGGGGATTTGATTCCTTTATTGAAAAGTTGAATATAAACTTGCAAGAGTGATTTACCTTCGACAAGCGCAACTTACTGAAATATTCGAGTGTCCCTATGGGAAAGGGCCGAAGGCCTGTTATCAGGATTTCTTTGCTCTGCAAGTTACAGATCATGAATTAGATGAGCTATTTAGAGAAGGCTGGCGTAAGTTTGGGCCATATTTTTTTGCACCTAAATGTATTGATTGCTTGGACTGTCTTCCTATACGGCTGGTTCCCTCGACTGTGTGTTTTAATCAATCACAAAAACGCATCATCAAAAAAAATTCGGATGTGAGAATTGTCGAAGGCGCTTTGATCTTGCGGCCCGAAATATTTGATTTATATGCTGCCTTCCAAAAAGAGCGATTCAAAAAAGACGATTGTGAGATGGCACAGTTTTATCAATCCTTTTATTTAGTACCAGGCAATGGTGTGCAACTAGAATATTTTATCAAGGATGAATTGGTCGCCGTGGGGTTTGTGGATCTGACCAGCGTTTCATTGAGTAGCGTTTATTTTTTCTGGAAACCAGAGGAAAAAAAACGTTCTTTGGGAATTTTTAGTGTTTTATATGAAATTGCCATGGCCAAAAAAAGAGGTCTTCAGTTTTATTATTTAGGTTACGCTTTGGAGGGGTTACCTAGCATGAGTTATAAGTTTCAATTTAAACCTCATCAAATTTATGATTGGACAAGTCACACATGGAAAGGTTGACGAGATTTGCCCCAACGCCCAGTGGATATCTGCATTTTGGAAATGCCTTAAATTTTTTTTTAGTTTGGGCCTGGGCGAGACGCGAAAAGATGTCGATTCTTTTGCGCATTGATGATGTCGATCAGTCTCGCTTTCGGCAAGATTATCTTGATGATATTTTTCTTTCACTGCAATGGCTTGGACTCGACTATCATTTTGGTCCGAAATCTTCAGATGAATTTCTGAAGCAATATTCTCAAAATTTAAAAATGGAAAAATATTTACACCACGCTCGGCGCTTGCATGAAAGCGGGCTGACATACTTCTGTTCTTGTTCGCGTAAAGACATTGGCCCGTCAAGTTATCAAGGAACTTGTCGAGAGAAGAATTTATCCAGCGGAATAATGAGACTTAACCTTGATCGTTGTCGCCAAGATGGGATAATTGACGATAACGAGTATCACAACCTTCTAAATACGGTGGGCGATTTTGCCATTGTTGATCGCGATCGTCGCGCCATGTACCAGCTGGTTTCAGTGATTGAGGATCTTGAGGCCGGAGTTACTCACATTATGCGTGGAGAGGATTTGGCTCCATCTACTAAGGCGCAACAACTTCTTGCTGTCGGTTTAAAATTTTCTGCATTTAAAAAAATTAGATTTTGTTTCCATGATCTGGTTTCGTCACCAGAAGGTAAAAAGTTATCAAAAAGCGCCGGTGCCTTTGCGCTAAAAAATCTTTATTCGCAAAACGCTGACCCCTCTGAGTTTTATTCCTGGGCCTCGAGCATCTTAGATGTCGGCGATGTCGGCCCAAAATGCGAATCGGCCAATTGCTTGGCCGATTCATTATCAAAAGATTACTTTGATCGAGATTTTATTCACTTCGCATAGAGCACATCGATACTGGAAATGCCCCAACGATAAATATTAAGTTTTAGACTGGTTACCTTTCGACCATTTTTACTTAAAGACCAAGTATCCCCTTCGCGTTCAAGTTGAAGGATCAATTTTTTATAAGTGTTAGATGACATCAAGTTATATTCTTGCAGATAAACCAACTCAAGTGTGCCGCCGGTATACAAACTGAAATTAGTGGCCTTAATACTCAGCACATCCTGACCGCTATTTCGATAGACAACCTTGCTTCGGCCATCAATCTCGTCAATAGTGACATAGATTCGAGTGCTTGAGGTGCTAAAGGCAAGACCTTTTAAATCACTAACGTCTGTTAAAGCGGCCGCAAATTGCAGTGAACCGCCACCATCACTTCGAGTGACTGTCGCCAGCGATTGTTCTTTGGCCATGGCCGTACTAACTGATAGAGCAAAGCTAAGCATGAAGATTCCGAGTAGTGTAAGTGTTCTCA
>JAHFAA010000583.1 GCA_023250775.1 Bdellovibrionales bacterium | reverse complement strand
CCCCGATTGAAGTTTCGGTAGCTTTCCAGCACTTATCAAAAGGCACCTATTTGTCAGTGCGGTAGTTCTTTCCCGGTCCCCGCAAACATCTCTTCGAACTCATGGCCCCTAAATTTTGAGCCGATAGATTGGCACAGGAGTACCAGCGTACTTCGTATATCGTGTACAAGGGGCCAAATATGTTCAGAGTTACAAGGCAACACTCCCACCTAGGACTCATTATCGTATCACTTGTCTGTGTGAGTTGTGGCTCATACCGACCAGAAAGTTTTGAATCTAAAATGGCCCACTACAATTCGGAAGAACAAAAAACAAATCAGGTGCCACCTTTGGCCCTGAATTTTGAGGAAGGAAAAACTCGCGCTCCATCCTCTGTCGTCACTCCTGCCAAGACAAATAAGAAAACGGAGTCGACTGAATTGTCCGCACTTGCTGCCTTAAGCAATAAGAAGTTATATTTTTTGGCGCTTTTTGATCAATACAATAATCTGGCCCGCTATACTCCATCAACAACCGCAAAGATCAAAAGCTGCCCCAATTTTCATTCGGGCATCATCGAACAGTTGGGAGAATATCCAGATCCAAACCATTTCAAGACGCCCATTCGAAGCGAAGAATTCGGCACCTTAAAAACCCATCTTGGACTTCAACTACCAATGCAGAAAAACGATTTTCATCCGACAGTGACTGAATTTTATTCTTCCACCAAAAATCAAAACCTCTACGAGCTCCAGGTTAAGGCCCTGGATGTTCATTTGAGTAAAATGTACGATGAATTAACAGAACTTTGTGAATATGGTACGAGTGATAACTATTATATTTTTGAAAACCTAACCACCTACATTCAAACTCAAAAATTGACTATGTCGAATGACAATTTGAAAATTCTTATGCGAACAACATTGTTCACTAACCAAGTTCTCACCAATACATTCGAGCGCATGAGCGAAAAAGGTCGCAAGCCAGCGGCAGGACAAGCACAACCATTTTATTTTGATAGCGTCGTAAAAAGACTAAAAGTCGAATGGGCGGTTAGTTTTGTAAACCCCGCTTCGGGACCAGAGAACTCTCACCAGGCCAATTAAAAGCATAGAGGCGATTACGCGAAGAGAGCACTAAAAGATAATCGCCTTTGACTTCCATCTCTCCAAACACGGCAGAGTAAGCATGGCCAAACTGATGGGTCAAAAGAACATGCTTCAAGTCCCTACTGAGTAAATAGAGCTTCCCTTTCACGTCACTGACCACCACATATCCTTTCCAAATTTTTAACGAGCTTAGGGCCGTATCGCTTAATTTTACTTTTCCCAATTCCTTCCAGGCAGAGTCAAACATGACAATTTGTCCATCCATGGTGGGTGCCAAAACCACTCCCTCGTCCTGGAGAGGCGCATGAGAAAGGGCATAGTCAAAAGTTCTTTGAATCTGCCCCGAATTGGGATTTAAAACGTGAATTTGTCCCGATTGCGCGCCAATAACCACGGAATCGTTAAGAATAAAGGGCTCAACATCCACATCAACAAATTTGGCCGCGGTGGTTAGCTTTCTTTCCCACAAAGCCGTTCCGTCATTCAAACTGAGTGCAACAATATTACCGTCGGCCATCCCAACAAAGACTCGCTTGCCATACACATGAGGGCGCGAAACGCCTTGTAAGGTATTTAGATAGGGAACAGAACGCTGGTAGGCCCACAAGATTTTTCCCGTGCGAGCGTCCATACAAACAATCTTATGATTGCGAAGATGGAAAAGCGCACGGCCTTCGAAAATTGTCGCCGGAGATTCTACCGTGGCACCTAAATCAACTTCATAGCGAAGCTCACCCGTGGCCCACTGTCTGGCCACTGCACGACCATCTGTAGTGCCGTAGAGAACAAGATCATCAATAATTTGTGGGCCACCGTGAAATTGGCCTTCTTGAGGAACTCTCCACACCATACGGCCATTTTTTAACTCCATGGCGTCAAATTCGCCATTGTTGCGGCCAACAAACACCATATCTTCATGAATCAAAGGAGAATTCAAGGCGATGGGTAAATTGCCAGACTCATAGAAGGGATCCTGGTTTTTGATCCAGGCAATCTGGTTAAAAGGATTAGTAATCAGTCTGTGCTCCCTCGCAACCATAAACAATTTCATTTTTGAGGGCGCATAGGCACA
>JAHFAA010000181.1 GCA_023250775.1 Bdellovibrionales bacterium | reverse complement strand
CTTATGCCCAATTTTACCACGCGATATTTTTCTATTGGCTATTTGTACTCCGATCAAGTGCGCGCCACCTATGGCAAAGAACCTAATGCTCTCTATGAATATGCCGAACGACTTGATCATGGCCCCTATGCGGGAATGAACATTTCACTTTGGGGCGGGGTTTTTAAAGTGGGTGCCACTGGAATATTTCTTACGAGAAAAGAACTTATTGGCGAACAGAATATCGATCAGAAGGTTATCTTGAGTTCTGATCAATTCAATCAGGGGTCAGCTTTTATCTTAGATACGGGAATGAAATTGACCCTGCCAATGTCCATGCTGCCGACTTTTGCTGTGGTCATGCACAATGCCACCAGCAAGAATTTTGCGGCAAAGCAGGGATCACCTGGAAATCCTACCCGGATTGAGCGCACCGTCAGTGCTGGTTTTGCCCTGGCGCCTCAAATTAGTCAGACCGCCAGAATGCATTTTGAATTTAATTTTAAAGATCTGTCTCATCGCTATCCCGGTGTTTCTGGTCAGCGACGTTCCACCTTTGGAATGGAAATCGACATGTGGCGAGCCATTTTTGTGCGCTTCGGATTTGGAGATGGATTTGGCTCGGCAGGTCTAGGTTTAAAGTCTCAGAGATTAGAATTAGATCTAACCACTTATGCAGTCGACTCCACTTCTTCGGAATTTCGTGGTAGAGAAGATCGTCGTTTTGTCTTTTCATTTTCATCAGGCTTCTAAGGAAATTAACAATGGCCACGCTTTTCCCATTTTCTGAATATTGGTGGTTTTACCTGCTCTTTTTATGTTTTATTTTTGTGGTTCTACTCTTGGATTTGGGAATTTTTCACAAGAAGGCCCACGAAGTATCCTTTAAAGAGGCCATGGTTTGGACCTGCATTTGGGTTTCCCTTGCTTTGCTCTTTAACTATGGCCTTTATCTCTATTGTCTCCACGTATTGCCGCAAAGTCCTCATTTGCCTGCTGGGGCTGACGCGCAAAAATTATCAGGTCAGATGGCCTTGGAATTTCTCAGTGGTTATGTAACCGAGCAAGCTTTGTCTGTGGATAATCTCTTTGTCTTTGTCGTGGTTTTCAAATTTTTCGGTATTCCGCAAAAAATGCAACATCGAGTTTTATTCTTCGGATTTCTGGGCGCCATCTTATGTCGCGGCAGTTTCATCACCCTTGGGGCGATGCTCATGTCATATCAGGCAGTGATCATTTTCTTTGGAGCTTTCTTGATTTTTACGGGATTTAAAATGTTTTTCGCGCCCGAGAAGCCGATTGAGCCAGAAAAAAATCCAATTATCAGACTCATCAAAAAATTTCTGCCGGTTTCACATACGCTTGATGGACAGAATTTTTTCACTCGCGAGAACGGCATTCTGATGGCCACGCCACTCTTCGTATGTTTGATTTTTCTGGAAATAACTGATGTGGTGTTTGCGGTGGATTCCGTACCCGCCATTTTTGCCTTAACCAAAGAACCGCTGATTGTTTTTACCTCAAATGCTTGTGCCATTCTCGGACTACGCTCGATGTATTTTATGTTAGCGAGGATTATGGATAAATTTCATTTTTTAAAATATGGTTTGGCATTTGTACTCATCTTTGTGGGTGTTAAAATGGCTTGGCTCAATGAAAAATTTGAGGGTCATTTCCCTATTGGCGTTTCGCTGGGAATCATTGCCGGCGTCATCCTTATATCGGTTACCCTATCCTTTATTTTTCCTCAACAAGAGGCTGTCTAGCTTTGCGTCCTTGGCTTCAAGAAATGGATGCGTTACATTCATTTCAAGAGGTGAGCTATGCAGTTAAAGGACGCCGTCCAAGGTAGTGCTAGAAACGTAATGCCGTATAGTCTTAAAAATAGTATTCAAGAGAAAATGGAAATAGCTCGAAGCTCTGGTCTCACCAAGACCATGATGCGTGAGTTTCTTCGTACTATTGTGACGTCTCGTCGTGTCGATGACGCCGAGATAAGCATGAAAAAGCAAAACAAAGCATTTTTCCAAATTGCCGGTGCCGGGCATGAAGGTGTGCTTGTAGCTGCGGCATCACTCTTGAAACCATCCTATGACTACTTTGTCGCTTATTATCGCGACCGTGCTCTGTGCCTAGGCCTTGGGGTGACACCCTATGAAATGCTCTGTCAGGCCAATGGGAACGTTGGTGATACTGCTTCCCATGGACGGCAGATGCCCTCTCACTGGGGTAATAAAAAGCTCAATATCATCAGCAAAACGTCATGCACAGGGACTCAGTTCCTGCACGCTTGTGGCGTGGCCGAGGCCGGCGAATATTTTTCCCAATTAAAAAAAATGGGACTTAATCCAAAAAATCGTCCTTTTAACGAGGATGAAATTATCTACGTTTCCTGTGGGGAAGGAGCAACCTCAGAGGGTGAATTTTGGGAAAGCGTGACAACCGCCAGCGTAAACCGCTTGCCCGTACTCTTTATGGTGGAAGACAATGGCTATGCTATTTCTGTTCCCGTCATGACCCAAACTCCTGTTGGATCGATCTCAAAGACACTGGAAAATTTTCCAGGCCTCAAAGTTTTTGAGGTTGATGGTAATTGCCCCATTTTGAGTTATGCCGTTTTAAAAGAGGCCACCCAGTATATTCGTAGTAAGAAGGGCCCAGTTCTCGTTCATGCCCATGTCACGCGTCCATATTCACATTCCCTGTCCGATGATCAGATCATGTATCGAAATACGGCCGAGCTGGAAAAAGAAAAAATTGACGACGTAATCAACTCATACCCGAAGACGTTGATTGAAGCAGCCATCATGACTCAAGCTGAAATCGATAAAATGTTTGATGAGGTCGCCAAGGAAGTGCGAGCGGCGATGACTAAGGCACTGGAAACACCCTGGCCTGATCCCAAAGACTCCCTTCGGCATCTCACCTCAGAGACGGTTGATATGACCAGCTCTAAATTTGATACCCTTCCAGCTTTTTCCGGCAAGAATGATATCCCCATGGCCGGGATGATCAATCGTGTGCTCAAGGCAGAAGTTGAGAGGGATAATTTTATTCGCATCTTTGGCGAAGACGTTGCCGATTTTGGTCAATTAGAAAAATTGCAGGATGCCAGCTTAAAAGGCAAAGGCGGAGTTTTCAAAGTTACTTCTGGCCTTCAACGTGCTGGTCTTCCGGGCCAAGTTTTTAATTCGCCGCTTGCTGAGGCGAACATCATTGGACGAGCGATTGGCATGGCCGTGCGAGGGCTGAAACCAGTGGTTGAGATTCAATTTTTCGATTACATCTGGCCGGCCTTTATGCAACTCAAAAACGAAATGTCGACGATGCGCTATCGTTCAGGTGGTGATTTTTCCTGCCCCATGGTGGTGCGTGTGCCCATTGGTGGATATTTGCGTGGCGGGGCCATGTATCATTCACAAAGTGGAGAGTCGATTTTCACTCACATTCCTGGAATTAAAGTGGCCTATCCTTCCAACGCGCTGGATGCCGCCGGATTGCTTCGAACCGCCATTCGTGGCGATGATCCCGTGATGTTTTTGGAACACAAGCATCTCTATTACCAGGGATACAATCGCACCGCCGATCCCGGCAATGATTTCATGATTCCTTTTGGCAAGGCCAAGCTTGTGCGAGAAGGAAAGCATGCCACCATTGTGACTTGGGGGGCCTTAGTCAATCGGTCGTTAGAGGCCGCAAAGAAATTACAAGCAGAAGGGCATGAGGTGGAAATCCTTGATCTTCGCACCTTGGCGCCTTTTGACATGGAGGCGATCAAAACTTCCTTGGCAAAAACCAGTCGTGTTCTCATCGCTCACGAGGCCACAAAAACTTCTGGTTTTGGCGCCGAAATCGCGGCGCGAATTACAGAGGAATGTTTTGAGCTTCTGGATGCGCCGGTTATGAGAGTGACCGCCAAGGATTCTCACATCCCTTATTGTCCATCCTCTGAGGATTTTGTGCTTCCTCAGATTGAAGACGTCTATAATGGAGCGCTGACTCTTTTGAAATACTAGAGTTTTCCAATGGCCTTGACGATGAAACTCATTTCGCCGTCAAACTCGGTAAAATATTTTTCCAATTTAGCCAGCTTGTCTTTGGCGATGGTGCCATCTTTTAAATAACCCTGAAGCAGATCACAGGTGATAATGCCGTAATCATAGCTTTGTGGGTATTTTGCTAAAGTGGGAGCACACAGAAGGTCACTGACTCCCTTGCGGCCATTGACCAGCAGTTGCAGTAAATCATATTCAACCATGGCATCAAGGGTATCGCTGCGCTGGACCTTATTTTTGTCCATCATCTGCAAGGCCTTGGCATATTCGCCGCGCTGAAAGAGGGCCTGCAAATTGTGATCCTGGGCCTTCAAAGTTAGACCAGTGGCCGGCCCCTCTGGTAAAGGCATAGTTTCTGATTGTTTTGCCGTGGCCCAAAATTCGTAGAAACTTAAAATGTTTTTTACATCAGTATCCATCAGGTCAGGGTGGGTCTTGTAGTAGGCCCGTGCCGATTTGAGGTACTTATTATTTTTGCTTTGATCTTTTTCTTTATACGAAATCATCAGCAAATACATGTGAATGCGAGCTTTGTTTTCCGTCTTCTCATTGATGGGGGCCTCGAGCGCACGTAGAAAATACTGTTCGGCGTATTCGTAGGCCTGATGAGCGTAAAGACTTTTTCCTGCCAACATATAAAGATAGTAGTGCTTACGTTTTTCTGATGCTTTGACCTTGGCCAAAAATTCTGTTTCATATTTGGGAAAATTATCTTTGGCCCATTGGGTTTCCTCGTCAGTCATAGCGCTGTGAGCGAGAGACCCAAAAAGAAAAGCAGATAGAAAAATAAAAATTTTAGTGTTCATCGATACAACCTCTATCTTTTAAACAATCATGAGCAAGTCGTGGAATACTCAAGACCGCCTCGCGATGATCGGCCTGTTTAAAATGGCGAACATCGTAGAGTGGTCGATCAAGCATTGAGTCTTCGTAGCGAACAGTGGTTTCAACGCCATCTTCATCGCGCATCGCCCTTGGTGGATCAAAGTAATTGCGAACTTTTGCCAAATAGGTTGTTTCACCGTTAGGCTTCACAACCACACTTGGAAAGCAGGCCTTGGGAGGATCGGCAAAAGGAAAATGCAGACTAGGAGCTGTTCCGGCCGATGGGCCAAGATTTACAGGGTACGCTGGCAAGTTAGGATCATGCACACAGATGACATCATTATTGTTAGCGTCTTTGAAAGTGTTGTAGGCCTCCAGCGCCTGGGGTGAAACCGGGTCATTGCTGGTGGTCTTGATTCCAAAGGTCATGGTGGCCGAGCCCATCTCGGTGATGCCTTTTTTCACATCACTCAACATACTCTGAGCGCTCTCAGCGGTCATAACTTTTTTAGGATCGACTTTTTCTTCAGAGAAAGGATCATTTCCAACCGCTCGATCTTCCCATTCCGCAGCAATTTTTTGTTTCAAATAATGTTGCACAAGCGGATCGGCGGAGAACTCGGCCAAGTTATGATAGCCGGGAATAGCGGCCGTTTGGTTATTAAAAATCTTGTCAATTTTTTCACGATAGTAACGTTTCTTTTCGGCCTCATCGCCGTGGAAATTCGGCAAAGGTCCGGTATTGAAGGAGGCCAGTTCGTTAAATTTTCTTCGAGCGGAAATCATCCCTAAGTTGTATCCCGGAGAAGGGATAGAATTTGCCACAGAATCCCGTGGCAGTGGTCTGACGGCATTGGGGAAAACATCGAATGCCGAATTTAAGAAAGAAAAGTAATTGCCGTCTGCCGCAACCGGTGGGGCCTTGAGCTTATTGTTTCTCAACATTCCAATGTCCTCAGGGCACATTTTGGGACATTGAACTTCCCGTGGGCAGATGTTGACGTTACAGCATGGTCGACCTGACTCACAGCTTGCAACCGGCATATCCCATGGGAAGCAGGCGCAGCTTTGAGCAATCACTTGAGAATTCAAGTTTACGAGAGGTGTGGTGGCATCAGTACCTGGTACACCGCCCTCACAGTGGGAACCTGAGCCAGATCCGTCGATGGGAATGGGAATGAGATTTTGGGTGGCCACTCTGCCTTGAGCAGCGCTGACATAGGCCTGGTACCGCTCTTCGATAGAGCTTTCATTGGTGCCGTTGGCCAGATCTGCCAGAGCATTAAAAGGATAGGCGAAGAAATTGCCAATATGGCGCATCGTCACGTTCGCCTGCTGGGAACATTCATTGACCCCCATGGACACAAGGGCCAATACGCAAATAAGAACCACCTGCCACAGACTCAAACACCGTTGCCTCATAGATCCCCTCCACTATCCATAAGTATGGCAGAAGCCGCCAAATAATAAATATCCATACTTAATTGCCTCCCCCAAGGGCACCATCGGAGGAATCGTGTAAAAAGTTCAAGATCGGCCGTAAGCCGGTAAAACCTATGATATATTGCAAGGCGTCATGGAATGTGGGGACTTTTGGAGGCCTTGTATGTGTAGGCATAATTTCTTTTTCATCTTTATTATTTCTCTACTCGTCTCATTTCAGGCGCTAAGTGCTGATAAGTACTCAACTTTTGATAACAATACCAATTACAACTGCAGTCCTATGCTGGAAGTCGGATGCAAAGGTCTCTTTGGTGTCCATCGTGAAGGCGAGAACCAGATTTTCACCTTAAAGCGTGGGGTTGATGCTTTTGCTTATCGAGTAAAGATGATCCGCGAGGCCAAACACTCGATTCGCATGCAGTATTTGATTTATAAAAATGATGAGGCCGGACGTTATATCGCAAAACTTTTAAAGCAGAAGCATGATGAAGGTGTGCAGGTGACTATTTTAGTCGATATGTTGGCAAGCTTTGGCTTTGGAGTGTGGGATTTTTTCAGAGACTTAATGAGCTATGGAATCGAAATCGCTTCTTATGAAGAACCCGTTACTTTTATTTTGCACGAGATATTTGGTAGCGCACCTGGCGGACTTTTCCATCGCTATCACGAAAAAGTTATGGTGGTCGATGGTGAAGATGAAAATGGCGTCGCCATTATGGGCGGACTCAATATCGCCAATGAATATTTCCGCATTTCTAAAACATCTATTTCTTTGTGGACTGATATGGACATCGGTTTCAAAGGCACGGCGGTTAAAGATGCCATGGAAATGTTCGATCGTGACGTAAACTACTTTAGACATTTGACCAGCACGGGTCATTCTCAGCGCAGCGGTGAAGATATTTTCAATAATACCGCCTTAATTACAACGCGTGCTAATTTACGTCCTCCTATGTCGGTTGAAAATGGAACGATGATCGACGAAACACCTAAAACTGATTTAGAGAAAATGACGACAGAATATGCCAATCTCCCTGTTAGTGCTTTGAATCTTGCCGTCTACACAGATGCCAAAGTTCGTCTTTTCCAAAGCCGTCCGCGGTTGAAAGAAAATTATATCGAGG
>JAHFAA010000180.1:2410-7437 GCA_023250775.1 Bdellovibrionales bacterium | reverse complement strand
CCAAGAGAGCGAATTAGTGTTTTACTAATGATGTCATCCTTGACATAATATTGCCCAACGCAACAACCTAATTAAATTTATGCTTTATCACTTTGTTTATCAATTTGTTCAGGAACTCTCAATCTTTAACGTTTTTCGTTATATTACGTTTCGCTCGTTCGTTGGTTTTCTCCTCTCAAGTTTGATCGCCATGATCTGGGGTTACTTCTTCATTCAGTACATGAAGGAAAAACAATTTGGGCAAATCGTAAGAAGCGATGGACCCCAATCTCATCTCAAGAAGGCCGGCACCCCAACGATGGGTGGAATTTTTATTTTCGGCTCGGTCCTCCTGACTTTACTTGTGGTGGGTAATTATTTTTCCAAACCCCTCTGGGGAGTTCTCATTGTAGGAGTTTCTTACTTTATTCTTGGTGGTGTTGACGATTATTTGAAAGTTCTTCGAAAAGATCCCACGGGCGTGGTGCCAAGAGCAAAACTTACCTGGCAATTTGGAACGGCCCTTCTCGTTTGCTACTTTGCCTACACAACCAAGACTGTTTCAAGTGAACTGTATGTTCCTTTTGTTAAAGGGCCCATTCTTGATTTGGGTTGGTTTTTCGTTCCTTTCGGTGCCTTCGTTATTGTCGGTTCCAGCAACGCCGTCAATTTAACTGATGGTCTTGATGGTCTCGCCATTGGCCCGATCATCACTTCAGCTTCAAGTCTCGGTTTATTGGCCTATGTCGCAGGCCACAAAGAAATTGCCGGCTATCTTTATATCCCTTATGTCGAGGGAGCTGGTGAATTGACTGTATTGTGCGCCGCAATCATTGGCGCTGGTGTTGGATTCCTCTGGTACAACACATATCCAGCACAAATTTTCATGGGTGACGCTGGCAGCTTGTCTCTCGGCGGAGTTTTGGGTGCCATCGCTGTTTTTACCAAAAATGAATTTTTATTTGCGCTCATCGGGGGCGTTTTTGTGGTAGAAGCTGTTTCGGTTATTTTACAGGTTGGGTCTTACAAGATTAGGAAAAAACGTATATTTAAGATGGCCCCAATTCATCATCATTTTGAACTATTGGGTTGGCCAGAGCCGAAGGTCATTGTTAGGTTCTGGATTTCAAGCATATGCTTGGCAATTTTGGCCATCGCGACCTTGAAATTGAGGTAGAGTTTTACTTCTTAAGGTTGCTAAGGGAAGGATATGGATAGATTTCGTGGAAAGAAAATATTAGTCGTCGGCATTGGTAGAACAGGTTTTGCTCTCATTAATTTTTTCAATTCTCTTGGCTGTGACATTAAAGTCACCGACATGAAGCCGATTTTCGACCTTAACAAAGCTGTAAAAAAATTAAAAAGAATTGAACCGGCCCCTGCCATGACCTTTGGCGAACACAAGGACGACGATTTTTTAGAGGCCGATGTTGTCGTTTATTCGTCGGCCGTGAACCCTGAATTGCCTCAACTTGAATTGGCACGCAAATCCGGCAAAGAAGTTTATAGCGAATTTGCGATCGCCAATAAACTTTGCCGCCGACCAATCATTGCCGTCTGCGGAAGTTTTGGTCGTACCACTGTTGCCCACATGATTGGGCATGCTCTTAAACTCGACGGAAAGAATGTTTTTGTTGGTGGAACCAGCGACACTCCCTTCATTCAATTTTCGATGTTACCCAACAAAGACGAGATTGATTATGTCATCGTGGAAGTGTCTGCCGTGCAAATGCGCAGCTTAGACAACTTCCATCCCAAAATGATTATTTTCACCGGTCTGAGCGACACCTATCCACCAAACTCATTTCGCTCAATGGGCGATTATCTAGAAACTAAACTTAAAATTGTAAAATCTCTTTCGCCTGACGATGTCCTGATTGTTAACTTCGATACCTTGGCCAATAACACCTTCTTTAGAAATGCCAAATGCCAGACCTATTGGTACTCAAGAAAATCATTTGTCACCCTTGGTGTCATGAATGAAATTCAAGGAACTCATTTCCACGACCGAAGAATTCATTCCAATATTCATTACCATTCTGATTTTCTAGTTACAAAAATGCGTATTGTTGGACAGGAAAATAGAGAAAATCTTCTTGCCGCCATTACAGCTTGCAAAGCGCTTGAAGTTTCTGACCAGGCCATCCAAAGAACGATAGAGCTTTTCCCTGGAATTCCTCATCGTCTAGAATTTCTCATGGAGAAAAATGGCGTCGCCTTCTATAACGACTCTAAATCCGAGACAATGGAAGAACTCCTCAAAAGTCTTGCCGCTTTCAAACAGCCGGTCATTTTGATCGCCGGGGGCAAAGATAATGAGGAAATTGATTTCGAAAAATACGCAAAAGATTTGATCGCGCTTACACGAGTTATGGTTTTAGTTGGTGAATGTAAAGAACGGCTCAACCGAACTCTTGGCGATCACCAGCAAGCCTATATTGTGGGTTCTTTTGAAGAGTCAGTGTTGTTTGCCTATCAAAAATCACGAACAGGCGATATCATTCTTTTGAGCCCTGGTAACCCAGCTTCTGATTTTTTTAGAGATTATGAAGAACGAGGAAACTATTTTAAGAAATTGATTTATCAATTATAAGCTGCTCCCACCATGGAAATGACCAGCGATGGAAATGACCAGAGACAAGATTGACCTATACAAAAGATTGGTAATCCTCTTGGCCTTGGCACTTTCGTTGTTCGGCGTTCTGATGATCTACTCTTCCAGCTACATTCTTGCGCGTGAGCACTTTTCCGATGCCAACTTTTTTCTCAAACGGCAGTTAATCTATCTTCTGGCCGGATCTGGGGTTTTTATTATTACCAGTAATTTAAGATTTGAATTTCTTGTGAAGAATGCCGTTTATATTAACCTGGCGATTATGGCGGTCCTTATTCTTACCCTCATTCCTGGACTTGGGATCTCTGTTAAAGGTGCCAGTCGTTGGATTGGGATCGCAGGAATTCGAATCCAACCAGGTGAATTTCTCAAGTTTTCGCTTATTCTCTTGGCACCAACACTTTTTGAAAATTTTGAGCACCTCGACCTTAAAAAGCGACTTATTTATGCTGCCATGATTTGTACTCCGTTGCTTATTTTGATGCGACAGCCTGACTTTGGAACTTTTTCTATTTGTACTTTGGGAATTATTTTTATTGCCTTTCTTTCTAATCTTTCCCGTAAAAAATTCTATCTCACCCTTTTTTCGAGTATGGGAATATCCGTTTTTGTGCTGCTCTTAGAACCTTACAGAATAAAACGTCTGATTTCTTTTCTTGATCCTTGGAAAAATGCCAGAACGGCAGGATTCCAAGTGGTGCAATCATTCCTGGCGTTCGCCAATGGTAGCTTCTTTGGTCAAGGTCTGGGTAATGGCAATCAAAAATTGTTTTATCTTCCTGAGGCCCATAATGATTTTATTTTCAGTGTCATCGGCGAAGAGCTTGGCTTGATCGGTGTTATTGCCGTGGTCTTGGCCTTTGCCGCCTTTACCTATTTTGGCTTTAAGCTTGCCCTGTGTTTTCGTTCGCGACTGAC
This sequence comes from Bdellovibrionales bacterium, assembly GCA_023250775.1. Lineage (GTDB taxonomy): Bacteria > Bdellovibrionota > Bacteriovoracia > Bacteriovoracales > Bacteriovoracaceae > GWA2-49-15. The sequence continues at coordinate 3,926 of JAHFAA010000180.1, read as the reverse complement.
CTTTCTTGTTTCGGCAGGAATTATTTTCATGCTTGGAGTTCAAGCCGCCATGAATATGAGTGTCGTTCTTGGTTTATTGCCTACAAAAGGATTGAATCTTCCCTTTGTCAGTTTTGGTGGCTCTTCACTTATTTCAAATCTGTGGGCCCTTGGTATTTTTATTAGTGCACATAAATCAACTTTCGAGCGTCAGAGTAAGGTCTAAAATGATTTTAAATAAAAATTTGACTGTCCATTTTGTCGGGATCGGCGGGATTGGAATTAGTGCCATTGCTGAAATCTTACTTGATTTTGGTTTCAAAGTTAGTGGCAGCGATATTGCCAGTGGGGGCAATGTCGATAAATTAAAAAGTCGAGGCGTCACAATTTTTATTGGCCATGAGCCTGGCAATATTCGCGGCGCTAACCTCGTTGTCCATAGCTCTGCTGTCGATAAAAATAATGTTGAACTTCAACAAGCTCGAATTTCCAATATTCCCGTTTTAAATCGTGCTGAAATCCTTTCAGATATAATGATGTTGAAAAAAGGCCTGGCCATTGCCGGGGCCCACGGGAAAACGACAACGACCTCAATGGTTGCAACCATCCTGGTCGAAAGTGGACTTGACCCAAGTTATATCATTGGGGGAATTGTCAAAAATCTTCAGGGACACGCCAAAGTTGGAAAGGGCGACTACTTGGCGGTTGAGGCGGATGAATCTGATGGTACATTTTTAGAAATTTCTCCTCTCATTTCTATTATTACAAATATCGACAACGATCATCTGGATTTCTATCAAACACAAACCGCGCTGGATGAGGCCTTTTTTAAATTTGCCAACATGGTTCCGTTTTATGGTCTATGTATTTTGAATGGCGATGACCCAAAACTTCTTTCCTTCAAAGATCGAATGAAAAAGCCTTATCTTTATTATGGGCTAAATCCGGCAAACCAAGAACATTACGCCTATTTCGCGCATGAAATTAAGCAAGGACAAGATGGCGTCTCCTATACTTTGGTTGTCGACAATAGCAGCACGTATCGTGTCTCCTTGTCCGTGAATGGAAAACACAATGTCCAAAATTCTCTCGCGGCCTTGGCGCTTTGTTGCAAACTTGGAATCCCCGTTTTTGAGGCCATTAAAATGATCAAGAAATTTACAGGCGTTGGCCGGCGTTTGGAAACGATCTATTCTCGTGACGGCATTATGGTGTTTGATGATTACGCTCATCACCCTACAGAAATCAATGCTTCGATTGAGGCGATCCGTGCCATGTTTCCAAACAAAAAAATAAAACTTTTTTTTGAACCCCATCGCTATACCCGTACGCGCGATTGCTGGAATCAATACCTGCATTGTTTTAACGGTGTAGACCAACTTTGTCTTTTGCCAATCTATCCGGCCTCTGAACAGCCTATCGCTGGAATTACCACCGAAGGACTTTCTGTGGATATTAACAGGATTCATCCCTCCTTTAGTATATTTGTTGATAAATTTGCTGAGAATTTTACTAAATCCATTTTGGCAAAAGATTC
>JAHFAA010000180.1:0-2400 GCA_023250775.1 Bdellovibrionales bacterium | reverse complement strand
AAATTATCCTACAGAATTATTGGCCAAGGCTCGAATCTCGTATTACCGCCAACGGCCAATTGGATTTATTTAAAATTAGACATGCCAGTTGATCAAGCTCTTTTCGCTGAGGTGAGATCCGAATATATCTTTCCTGCCTCCATTCAACTCAATCTGCTTACCCAACATGCTGTCAAATTCGGTCTTAAAGGTTGGGAAGTTTTCACTGGCATCCCGGCCTCTCTTGGTGGGGCCGTGACTATGAATGCCGGAACAAACTTAGGTGAGATTGGCAGGCTCATTGTCGATGTACAAATTCTAAAACATAACGGCACTGTGACCTCTCACACCGTCGAGCAAAATTCATTTCACTACCGGGGCAACAATTTTCTCGAAAAAGGCGACATCATCTATTCAGTCAAAATGAAACATCTTGGGATCGATCCTGAAATCCCTAAAAAAATTCGCGACTATCAGGCCTTGCGGAAAAAGACCCAGCCCCTTCACATGCCGACTTGCGGCTGTGTCTTCAAAAATCGCACGGTCATCGAAAATGGAAAGGAAAATATTTTCAGGGCCGGACAGTTGATCGATTTAGTTGGCTTAAAGGGGCGGACTGTAAACGGTCTTCACATAAGTCTCATGCATGCCAATTTTTTTGAAAACTTGGGAACGGCAACCAAGAACGATTTTTTAGAGCTAGTTCAAATTATCCAGGATGAAGTACAATCAAAGTATGGTTTCAGTTTGGAAATGGAAGTCGAAGTTTGGTGATTGCCCAAGATGGATCACTATTTTCTCAATTCTACTTTTTTCTTCAACTTTAAATGCGAAAAATTTTTCTTATAAAAGTTTTTTCGGTGCCTGCCCAACACGACCAGCTAGCGAGTTTGCCTTATTGATCGCAAAACGCTTTGAAGAGAAACAATCATTGGGAGATCTCAAGAAATTTCTCGAAAATGGCCATCATGCTGAAAGATATTTTGTTTCCAATTATAAAATCGACTTTGATCCTTTATATGAAAGTATCGCCATCAAATTGGATTGCCCGAACCCTATTTATCGCGTGACTTTTTATTCACCCAAGGGAGCAAGGCCAACTTCTTATGATGATTTGATTCTGGCCTCAGACGGAAATTTTTATAACAAAGTGTTTGCCGATTTTTTATCCGATGAGGGAAAGTTGACTAAAAAGCTCCCAACCTTGGCCTTGCCAGAGAGTAAATACGGACGCGCACTTTGGAGTGGTTTAAAACGAGTCGCCACAAACATCTATGGTCTTGAGATGGAAAAAAGTCTAACTGAATTGATCGTGAATAAGGATGGAACACTTACTTTGATTCTTTCTGTGAAGTCTCACCCTGTAAGTGTCTTTTTTGGGAAGACCGAATGGGATGAAAAAATTCAAAAGTTGGAACGTTTAGTGACCTTTTCTGAAGGACAGCAGCGGATTCCCGCAATCGTAAACATGACTAATGCCAAAAAAGTTGTTGTAAAGTTCTCCGAGTAAACTTAGCATTAAGGTATGCCCGGTAAATTCTGCCGGACAGGGCGGAATGATTCCGTCGATCTTTAATGAGAAAGGACTCTCATGAGCACACGCAATATTCTTGTCGGCCTTGATGTAGGGACTACAAAAGTATGTACTATTGTTGGAGTTCACAATCTCAGTGGTGAGCTGGAGATTGTGGGAATAGGAACACATCCGAGTTTTGGACTAAAGAAAGGTTCAGTTGTTAATATCGACAAAACCGTCCGATCGATTCAATCATCACTAGAAGAGGCCAAACTCATGTCGGGAGTCGACATTAAAAGTGCCACGATTGGAATCGCAGGCAATCATATTTATAGTTTCAATAGCGTTGGGGCCGTTCCCATAAAAGGTAAAGTCGTCACAGAAGAAGATGTGGCACGAGTGCTCGAGGCCGCAAAGGCCGTGGTTATTCCCAGTGACCGCGAAGTTCTTCATGTAATCCCTCAAGAGTTTCGAGTCGACAACACAGGCGGTATTAAAGATCCTGTGGGGATGTGTGGCATTCGTTTGGAAGCTCACGTGCATATTGTAACTGGTGCCGTCAGCCTTATTCAAAACTTAGTAAAGTGTGTTGAGCAGACGGGGCTTCAAGTTGAACAAATCACCCTTCAGCCAATCGCAAGTTCTGAGGCCGTGCTCACCAACGAAGAAAAAGAAATGGGTGTCATTTTGATTGATATCGGTGGCGGCACAACTGACCTGGCAATTTGGAAAGATGGGGCGCTTATCCATTCCCAAATTATTCCTGTTGGTGGAAATCATTTTACCAACGACCTGGCGGTGGCGCTGAAGATCTCAAACACCGAAGCGGAAAGAATCAAAATTCATCACAGCAGCGTTCTTTTGGAAAATATTAATCAGTCAGCTCATATCACTGTTCAAGGTGT
>JAHFAA010000582.1 GCA_023250775.1 Bdellovibrionales bacterium | reverse complement strand
AACGCTCGTGTTTTGGTCTTTTTGGAAAAAGAGAAAATAAATATAAATTTATCTACAATCCAAACTATGAATTACTGGCGCAAACTTTCTTAGAAAAACTGCTCGAATTGGCCCATTTGGAACTCTCCCACAATATCTCTTATAAAAAAGACCAGCTCGGGGTGGATTTTGTGGGCACTGATGAAGAACTTCTGGTGCAAAACCGTTTTGACCTTCTCGAAACGCTGGAATTTTTAACTAGAAAATTTCTCATTAAAAAAGCCAACATCCACAAGGATTTTCGTGTTGATTTTACCTGCAATGGTCAATCGAATAACCTCGCACAAGAGCGAGGTGAGCAGCGTGGTTCTCGGGAAAATGGTCCTCGTGGAAATGGTGACAAAAGACTTGAAGATTTGGCCCTGAGAATGAAACAAAAAGTTTTGGATAAAAAACGGCCAGTCGTGCTAAATGCCATGGGCCCACGTGATCGCAGAATTATTCATCAAACTCTTGGCAATGATAAACAGGTAAAGACCACCTCACTTGGAAGTGGCCACTACAAGAAAATTCAGATTTCCCCTCTCTAACTAATCGCAATCGATAGAAGGTGTGTAGGTATAAACTGAGCCGTCAGTGAGAATCCACACAAACGCTTGAACTTTTTCAAGCTGTGATCCACATTTAATGAAACTAACATTAACGACTTCATAGCGCACGAATTGGGGGGCGCTGTCTTTGAAAATTGGCTTGGTGAAGGCCTTGGGACTTTCACGATAAAACGAGTAATCTCCCTTCCCTCTTCGAGGAAGATCTTCTTCACTCGACCACTCTGAGGCAACACGAAAATCCTGCGATACAACATCCGAACCGTTGTCATTAATAGAGGTTTTACGATATTTTTCGAGAGGCATTGAATAGGACCACTCTTGCTCACTCTGCAATTCGTGCACAGGCACTCCATAATTGGTGTCGTCTCGAAGAACTACTCCCATTTTATCGCTGAGTCTAAAGAGCGCACGCTTGAACTGGGACATGCTTGTATACGCTTTTAAATGTTCCAATTCGCTCATTCGCAACTTCAAGATATCGAGGGCCTTTTCCGCCAATTCTCCCAGTTCTTTGTTGGAATTGCGGTTATAGTCGGCTTCATATTCCACAACATTGTTTTCTTTAAAAAATTTCAGCTTAAGATATTTTTGCGCTCGCAATACTGTGCCTTGAATGTACTGATACTCATCGAAGGCCTCAAAATGAGAACCGGTATTGAGGTAAAGATTGAGTTCTGGAAGATGGAAATGGCGAACTTTCAAAGCACCATTTTTTTTGCCAAAAAATACGAGATGATCACCGGCATATTCATTTTCCTGATCACGCACGACGGCCATATTTTCCAAACCTTCTGGCGCATTATCGGATTGCCAAACAGACAGAATGCTCAACTCATCAGCATGAAGCAGAGGAATCACGCACAAGGTTAATGCAAAAAAGAAAGACATAGAAAAGGCAAGTTTCATAGGAAAGTCTCCTGCACATTGAATAAAACAGCGCAAAATAATGCTACGCTGCTTAAATCATATCTTATGCAGTTTATCAAATTATTTTCAGTTTACATTGCGCCGCAATATGCGCTTATGACTTCTGCAGAATTACTGGCAACTGGATCGCTTGCCCCATGAAAATATTCAAATCTTTCTGCTGCTCGGTTTTATATTTGCGGATAAGCCAGAGCGGGATTTCCTGCTCATGACAAATTGATTCAATAGAGTCACCTCGTAGTACTTTGTAGGTTTGCACACCTGAGACAGTGTAATTCTCATAAAAATCTTCTTCAATGGACTGATGATACTGAAGACGTTGAGCATTGAAACTTCCGACCTTGTCATCAGGGATAGGCAATTCTAATTTCTGGCCGAAACGGATTCCGCGCTCGATGCGCCGGCCATTTAATGCGCGAATCCTGCTTAGACCTCCGCCAATCCAATCGGCAAAGTGTCCCAATGTTTCATCCGTTTCGATTGTGATTTGATAAACGTTTTTTGCCACCCTAACCAAATCAAGATTGTAGGTTTTGGTAATGTCGTCGGGCAGGACTTCCACTTCATCTTTCGCGAGGGCCACAAGATTAGGATGTTCAATGGACTCTTGAAGAATAGTATCAAAATCTAAATAAGCAGGAAGCGGAGGAAGTGGCT
>JAHFAA010000179.1 GCA_023250775.1 Bdellovibrionales bacterium | reverse complement strand
CTGAAGCACCACCAGCTGACGCCAAATAAAAATATTTGTTTAGCTGATTTTTGAAGGCCTGGGAGTTTTTCTCGGGCCTTTTTTTTTATAAAGGTTCTCTTTCTCCTATGCTATAGTCCAGAATATGCGCCTCTCAGATATCTCAATTAAAAATTCAGTCTTTGCCTGGATGATCATGATCGGCCTCATTGTGTTTGGGGCCATTAGCTTCAGCCGCATGGGAGTTAGTCAGCTCCCTGACGTAGATTTTCCCGTTCTTACTGTGGTTGTGAACTGGCAAGGCGCCGCACCTGAGACGATGGAATTGGCCGTCGCCGACGTTGTCGAAAGCGCGGTTATGACGGTTGAGGGCATCCGCAGTGTGACCTCAAGCTGTCAGGAAGGCCGCTCCACAACTTCCATTGAATTCGACCTTACCCGCGATATCAATGTCGCTCTTCAAGAAGTGCAAACGAAACTCGCTCAGGCGCAAAGAATGTTGCCGAATGATATTGATCCCCCGATTGTCACGAAATCCAATCCCGAAGATCAACCGATTATGTTCGCCGCGCTTACAGGTGGCACTCTACGGGACAAAATTATCTTTATTCGCGACTATCTCAAAGACTGGGTCACAACAGTCTCTGGTGTTGGCGATGTTTTTCTTGGAGGCTACGTCGATCCCAATATGCGCATCTGGCTCAATACGGATAAGATGCACAAAAAAGAAATTGCCGTCAGTGATGTCCTTACCGCCATTTCCGCCGGGCACACACTGACTCCCTCTGGATATATGGACAACGGCCCAAGGGAAGTCAACGTCCGGGTGCTGGCCGAAGCAAAAAACCCAAAGGAATTTGAAAATCTTCCGATCTCCCAGCGCAGTGGTGCGGTCGTTTGGAAAAATATAAAAGTTGGTGAAGTGGCACGAGTTGAAGAAGGACTCGCTGACCTTCGCCGCATGTCTCGGAAAGATGGGATCTCGGCCGTTGGTCTCGGGGTCATCAAGCAACGTGGCTCCAATGCCGTTGCCGTTGGTGATGGGGTTAAGAAAAAAGTGGCGGCCTTAAGGGCCATGCTTCCCAAGGGAATGGATATTTCGGTTGTCAATGATTCGACAAAGTTTATCAAAGACGCGGTCAATGAACTAAGTCTGACCCTGATCCTCGCCGCCATTCTCACCTCTCTTGTTTGCTGGCTTTTCCTCGGTTCGTGGAGCTCGGCCTTCAACGTCATTCTGGCAATTCCGACCTCACTCATTGGATCATTTATCATTCTCAATTTTTGCGGCTTCACCATCAACACCTTCACGATGCTGGCGCTTTCTCTTTCTGTCGGCATTGTCGTGGACGACGCCATCATGGTGTTGGAAAATATCGCCCGCCATCGCGAAGAAGGCATGGGACGCATCCAAGCGGCGGTTGTCGGCGCACGCGAAATAACCTCGGCAGCAACTTCCGCCTCCCTGGCCATTCTTGCCATTTTTATTCCCGTGGTTTTCATGCGCGGAATTATCGGCAAGTTTTTTTTCCAATTCGGAATTACCATGTCCGTGGCCGTGATCTTGTCACTTATTGAAGCGCTGACCCTCGCTCCCATGCGCTGCTCGCAATTTCTGGAGGTCGGACATACAAGCTCTATTGGAAAAATGATGGATCGCCTGATGACCTGGCTGATTGAAAGATACCGCCAGCTCTTGACCAAAGTAACCAAGCGACCACTCATTGTTCTTTTGGCAGCGCTAGCGGTTTTTGGCTCGTCAATTTTCTTGCTCCGTGGAGTCAACAAAGAATTTGTTCCGCCCCAGGACATGAGCCGTTTTCTGGTTAACATCCAGACTCCCATGGGCTCTTCCATGGAATTTACCGATGCGGTTTTTAAAAAGGCCGAGGCCATTTTGAAAGGCCGTCCCGAGCTTGATACCTATTTTGTCTCAGTCGGAGGTTTTCAAGGTGGAATCGTCAGCACGGGAACAATGTTTATCAACCTGAAAGATCCTAAAAAACGTACCGTCACCGCCCCCTTCACTCACCGTCCCTCACAACAAGAATTCGCGTCGTGGTATCGAGGTGAAATAACCAAGATCGAAGGAATCACCCGCGCCACTGTGCTTGATTTATCCCAGGCCGGTTTTGCGGCCTCGCGCGGTTATCCCGTTTCCTTTTCGCTCCAAGGCCCTGACCTCGAGAAGCTTGCCGATTATAGCGCTCAAATTATGGAAAAAATGAAGGCCTCAGGCCTCATGACCGATGTTGATACCGACTATCGCCCTGGGATGCCTGAAGTGCGCGTCGTCCCTGATCGCGAGGCGGCCGCAACCTTCAGCATCAGTATTTCCAGCATCGCTGATACCATCAGCGCAATGGTGGGAAGTCTGCGCATTGGCCGTTACACTGACTATTCCGGCCACCGCGATGACATCAGAGTCAAACTGGAAGACAGTTTCAATCGCACTCCGCAAGATTTAAGCAATATCTGGATGCGAAATTTACACGGAGAAATGGTGCCGCTGGCGAAGCTGGTCAAACTCGAGGAGAAACCTTCCCTTCTCACGATTACCCGCTACAACCGCGAGCGCGCGATCTCGATTTTTGCCAACGTCCTGCCGGGAAAATCCCAGGCCGATGCCATGGCCTTTGTTGATAAGGCCGCCGCATCCGTCCTTCCTCAGAATTATCACACCGTCCTCTCCGGTAACTCTCAAGCAATGAAAGAGTCGATGCAAAGTTTGATTCTCGCCCTTGTCCTCGGCATCTTTGTTGCCTACATGGTGCTCGGCTCGCAGTTCAACAGTTTCATTCACCCAGTCACAGTGCTTTTGGCGCTGCCCTTTAGTGTCACAGGTGCTTTTCTGGCCTTGCGACTCACGGGCATTTCCCTCAACATCTACAGCATGATCGGAATTTTACTTTTGATGGGCATTGTGAAGAAAAATTCAATCTTGCTTGTTGATTTCACCAATGCCAAACGCGCAACGGGCCTGGCGGTACGTGAGGCCCTTCTGGCGGCCTGTCCGCTCAGACTGCGCCCCATTCTCATGACCTCCGTCGCCACGGTTGCCGGTGCAATCCCCGCCGCATTTTCACTCGGGGCCCGTTCGGAAACCATGCGTTCCATGGCGGTTGTGGTCATTGGCGGCGTGATCATGTCAACGCTGCTGACGTTGCTTGTGGTTCCCTGCGCCTATCTCATCTTCCAAAGATTTGAACTCAAGAAGCACGATGAGGAAATGAAACTGGCCTTCGCAGCATCTGAAACAACGTTGCCCCACTAAGCACAAAAATATGGTTGTTGGTTATTGAGTCGATAGACGAAGGGCCGAGACATCGTACATCACACCATGTTTACCCTCTTGCAGGGAATGGGTGAAAAGAACTCTGGGCCGAAGCTCTGCCTGCAAGGCCAGGATCTGATCCAATAAGTCGGTGGGAATAATCGCCATATGAACTTCGCCAGACTGATTCAGGCCTTTTTCCATCTCCAAGTAACGATGCACATCCACCAAAGGCGTGGTGTTCCCGGCCTCGGTCCATGCGGGAACTCGGGTTTCGCCCAGAAATTCCCAATACGGACGTAGAGCGCCTTTGATGATGGCGGCACGATAGGAAAATTTATATTCTTTGAGATTAAATTCAAATAATCGAAGCTGGCACTCGCGCTGAAATTCCCCGAGCCAGCGATCATATTTTTCAAGGCAGGTGAAAACTCTTTGATAAACGGCCTTCTCGTCTTCCAAAGATTCAAAGGCAAAAAAGGCCGTTACCTCATCGCCTGCCTGGGATAAAATAACCGCCTTTTGTTCAATGAAATGTTGATAGGTTTCATTTCTCCACTGGGATACGAAATCATGGGGGCCGCTATTTTTGGCGCGAAGCTTATAAAGGGTTTCAGAATTTTTCAGATCAAGGGTCACAACAATCCCTTCGATGCTTTCTAATAAAGGCGTCATCTTGTGGAAGCGCGAGACGGGTGTTTTGCGAATGAGATCCTCGCGAGCAATAAATTCTTTGGTCATTAGATAAATCATGAGGAGCGTGTAGACAAAATATCCCATGCGATAAGTGAAAAAGGATGTGGTGTAATTGTAGCGGCCAACGAAGGACCATTCATAGGTCACCCTGAAAACTATTCCCAAAATTGCGGTCGCCACCGCCAAGATCGCGAGTTGCGCCGCACGCTGCGGATGATACTGGAAGCGACTCCCCTTCTTTGCCAAACCGATCGTCTGCAACAAAACGATGGCGATACTAAGCACAAAATAAAATGGCACAATGTAATTGACCATTTTATTTTCAAGATCAATTAAAAATGCATAGTCATGGCGATACAGAAGTACCGCTGATAAAAATAGCAGCGAAGTCAGGGCGATCCATGCAAAAAATTTTCTGCTGGTTCGGGCCATGGCCATACAAAAAAACAGCAAAGCGGTGCACTCGGCAAGGCGCAAAGTTAAAGCAAGGCTTCTAAGAATGGTGAGATCAATGCTGGTGATAAAGACAATGTGATAGCGCATTTGCACAAGGGTCTGAATGGCATTCATAAAGAAAAAGTAAAAAACCTCGGGCCTTTTACTTTGCTGCCAAAAATAAAAGGCCACACAAGACAGCAAGAAATATAAAAAGGCCAGAAGGGTCGGGATGGTTTCGTGTCGGACAAGATAGCTTAGAGACAAGGCCTCTAGGGTTTCGGAGGAAATCAGACCTTCCCCTACTTCACCATTCAGCATGAGGACATCGGGATGTAAGGCGGTGTTGATGACTTTTATTGCAACATAAATGGGGCGATTATTTTGATTGTGCGCCGGCCCCAATTCCAGTGACAGCGGAAGGATATTTTTTTTATTCGAGAGATGCACCACTTTGCCATCGACAAAGAGAGTGTGGGGGCCCCTGATGTGCCCTAAATACAGATGAAGAGTTTCAGAAGTAGACCACTTGGCGATCTTGTCAGGATGAAGCACGAGGCCTAGCCAAATTTCATTTTGTCCATTTTTAAGCAAGCTTTCACGCATTTCGCTTTGAGGTTTGAGCGCCGGCGCGTTCCAAAGAAAGGATTGCTCAGGACTCGCAAGACAATCTGCTGCGTGGCAGAGGTCTTGCGAATTTGTCAGGGTGAAATGCCATTCGCTTCTGGCAATGCTGGTGGAAATTTTGGCCGCCTGGAAGAACTTTAGTTGTGGTAGAAAAATGGAAGCGACAATGGCAAGAAAAACTGTGCTCAAAAGCACAACGAGAGAATATTTAATCTTCAAATCACGAGGTGATGCAATCTGATCAATTTCCGTCGGTCTGCGATAGAAAAAGGTTCCGAGACCTTCAAGAAGTTTCATGCGGCCTCTTTACTCAAAAAGAATCCGCAACATTCTTCGCAATGGCTCCGCCGCTCCCCAGAGCAATTGATCGCCAAGGGTGAAGATGTTGAGATACTCATCGCCTATTCGCATTTTTCGCACCCGACCGACGCCAACGGAGAGGCTTCCACTTAAGGCCGCGGGAGTAAGCTCGCTTAACGTCAGCTCTTTTTTATTGGGAACGAATTTCACCCAGGGATTAGCGTCACGAAGCAGACCTTCAATTTCAGACAGAGGCACATTCTTTTTCAGCTTGATGGTAAGTCCCTGGCTGTGACAGCGCAGAACACTGACACGCGCACAGGTTCCATCAACAGGAATGGAAGTTTTGGTTTGCAAAATTTTATTGGTTTCGGCGAAGCCTTTCCACTCTTCGCGGCTCTGGCCCATCTCATACTCGGAATCAATCCAAGGAAGAAGGTTGTAGGCCAAGGCGTGGCCAAAGTTTGCATGAGGAAGTTGGGGTGAACTGATCAGACCGGTTACTTTTTTTTCTAACTCAAGCGCCGATTTGGCCTGAAGGCCCTGCCCGACATAACCATACTGCGCCACCAATTCTTCCATATTCTTGGCGCCGGCACCCGAGGCGGCCTGATAGGTCATGGTGGAAATCCACTCAATCAGATCGGCCTGGAACAATCCTTGAATCCCCATCAGCATCAGACTGACGGTGCAATTTCCGCCGACAAAGGTTTTCTCGCCGGCGTGCAAGGCCTTTTTTATGACGGGCATATTCACCGGATCGAGAATGATGGTGGCCTCTTTTTCCATGCGCAAAGTGGAAGCGGCGTCGATCCAATATCCGGACCAGCCTTCACGTTTTAAAATGGGATAATATTGTTTGGTATAATCTCCGCCCTGACAGGTGATGATCACATCCATTTTTTTTAACGCGCCTAGATCGTTGGCATCTGCGATCGGCCCAAAGTCTCTGCCATAAATCTGCGCCTGAGCCGAGGCGGCACGGCCAGTTTCACTGGCGCTAAAGAGAGTATATTCGGCCAAGGTAAAATCATTTTCTGCCTGCATGCGTTCCATCAAAACCTGACCGACCATTCCTCGCCAACCTACGATACCTACTTTTTTGATTTTCATGCCGCCCTCATAAAAAAACTTTTCAGACTGTTATTATGCTCAGGAACGGCACGCTCTTTCCACGAGAATTTGCGATTTGCCCCAGGAATCTCCGAATAATTTTTTGCTTGTCGCTTTTCCTCCCCTTCGCTACCCTTGTTCTCACAACATTGGGAGTATAAATATGTCGGCCTCACGTAATGTTCTCAAGTTTGGTGGAACCTCCATGGCAGATGCCAAGGCCATGCTTCGATCCGCGCAAATTTGTCTTGATTCAAGCGCCCATTGTGTGGTGGTTTCGGCCACCTCAGGAACCACCAACCAACTTTTAGAAATTGCCGCTCTCGGCGAACAAGGCAACAATGAGAAGGCCCACGCCTTGGTTCTCCAGATTCGAAATAAACATACTTTGATCGCTCAAGATTTAGGATTGAACAAAACTGATCTGGCGCTGCTGGAAGAACTTTTCCTCGCCCTCACCACTTTGGCGGAAGGAATCTCGCTTTTACGCGAGGCCAGTGCCAAAGCGCGCGATCGCCTCGCCGCTCTTGGCGAACAGATGAGTTCTCTTTTGTTTCGTCAGGCCCTCGCCAATGTCGCCCAAGATCGCGAAGTCAAACTTCTCGACGTGCGAAAAGTCATGCGCACCGATGATTACTTCGGCCAGGCACGACCGATTCCCGATGAAATCAGATCACTTTGCTCTGAGCATTTGGCCAATCTTGGAGTCGATGGAACCATTTATGTCACCCAAGGATTTATCGGCGAAACGGAAGATGGACACACCACCACTTTAGGCCGAGGCGGTAGTGATTATTCCGCCGCCCTTTTGGCGGAAGGTGTTCAGGCAACCGTGCTTGAAATCTGGACCGATGTCGCCGGCATCGCCACCACTGATCCACGCCTGTGCCCCAAGGCCCGCTCCATTCCGGAAATTACTTTCAAAGAGGCCGCCGAACTGGCGGTTTTTGGCGCCAAAGTTCTGCATCCGACAACTCTCGCTCCGGCCATGCGCGCGCGCATTCCGGTTTTTGTCGGCTCATCCTATGACCCCAAGGCCGGTGGCACC
>JAHFAA010000581.1 GCA_023250775.1 Bdellovibrionales bacterium | reverse complement strand
ACAACTCACCGTTGAGGTTTCTCTTTTGGAGTGGCCACCTTATGAAAGCATGAACGATTTTTATGCTAATAATCAGGCAAGCATGCTGCAATTTCTTTCTCGACTGAGTCAAGGTATTGGATTTTCTTTTTCACGAGCGGAGATTTCCGGGAATGCCGTCTTTAAGCGCCTGTCTGATGGAAAAGTTTTTGGCCCTTTTAAATTCTTTAGATCACAATTGTATCAAGTTGTTGAACCAGGATTGTATGAGGCGACGGTCGAGATCGCGCAAAGTGAGCACTACGGCTGGAAAGTCGAAGTGCTTGCCAACCAAGCACCACCCGCGTGGCATCTCATACCTTAAGGAAATCTAATGAAAAAAATCTTAAGCTTTTCATTCCTAATTTTTGGCCTGCTGATGCTCATAATTAAAAATGGTGTTTCCGACACTCCCGAATGGAAAATACCCGGCAATGCTTTGAAAGTTCCTCTTGTTCCTCAGGCCACATCATATAGTTGCGGGGCCGCTGCCATGTTGGCCGTGCTGACGTATTGGCAAGTCTATGATGGTAACGAAAGTTCCCTTTATCCTGAGTTAAAAACCACTCCCGAAGATGGCACCGATCCTTTGAATATGTTGAGCTTCGCCCTCGAGCTTGGTCTCACGGCAGACTTACAAGTTAAGCAAACTCTCGAGAATGTTCAGGAAAAATTCGACAAAGGGTACACCATTATTTTGAATTTTCAGGCCTGGATCGAGGATGTTCAATCAAGACCCAATCCCGATTGGGAAAATCGCTGGGAAGACGGTCACTACGCGGTCTTGGTTGCTTATGATGATCGCAATCTCTATTTTATGGACCCTTCCACGCACGCTCGTTACGCCTACATTCCCAAGAGTGAATTTTTTAGTCGCTGGCATGATTACGAAGTCAGAAATGGTGTGCGGGTGGAAAATTACCAACTCGCCTTGTACATTAAAGGCAAAAAAGCACTGCCAGATTTTCCCGCCTCATTGCAACGCATAGAATAGACTTCTTCCATAACCCTTCATCTGCGTCGTTGCTCGGGCATTCGCTTGCGGCCTACTCGTAAGTAGGCCTCCGCGTTCACTTTCCTCACGCCTAGCATCTGAAAGGTTCTGAAAGAAGTCTGAATAGACGACAAACCCGACGAGCACCCTCAAGCGTTCTTCCGAAAATATGGATTGCAAGTAGCAACCGGCAAAGTATTATTATTGAATAAAAATTTAAAATTTTTGCGGATCAAATCTTCAATAAAAACATTCGGGGGAAATTCCATGCCAAAAAAAATGGAAGAGAAAATACGGCTCAAGATCAATGAAGAGTGGCATGAATTTTCGCTGGAGCGCGATCTCACCCCCTCAATGACGTTGGCCTACTTATTACGGGAAAAAATGGGCCTGACCGGTCTCAAAGTTTCTTGTGACGAAGGTGCTTGCGGTGCCTGCACCATTTTGATGAATGGCAAGGCGGTTTTGTCCTGCATGACGCTCGCAGTGCAGGCCAATGGCCATGAAATCATCACCATCGAGGGACTCTCATCTGATGATCCTGTGGTTCAGGCATTTGCCCAGCAATGTGCGCCTGGTTATGGCACGGCCTTGCAATGTGGTTTTTGCACTCCGGGATTTGTCATGAGTACCAAGGCGCTCTTCAAAGAAATTCCCAAGCCGAATCTTTTACAGGTTAAAGAGGCCCTCTCAGGGCATATTTGTCGATGCGGTTGCTATGCCGGAATCGCTCAGGCCGTGCTGCGCGCAGGAGAAAAAAATGAATAAATTTAAACAGCGTGTTCCTCGAAAATTTATTGGCGGCCATCGTCCTCGCATCGACGGCCCTGAAAAGGCCTCGGGCCAGGTCAAATTCGTCGATGATCTGACTCTCAAAAAAGATCATCCCGACATGCTCTATGCCAAAGTTATGCGCAGCCCTTACGCCCACGCCAAAATTAAGAGTATGGATATCAGTGAGGCGGAAAAACTTCCTGGCGTGAAAGGAATTTTGACTTATAAAGATCCTGAGGTGGCCAGTCTTCGAGCCACCAATGCCGGATGGACAGACGGGGTTGATACTGTTTCCTGGGATCGCATGATGTGGCGACACTTTCGCGATCGCAGAGTCTTGGGTGATCACGCCTGTTGGGCGACGGATGAAGTCGGTGCCGTGGTGGCCGCCGA
>JAHFAA010000178.1 GCA_023250775.1 Bdellovibrionales bacterium | reverse complement strand
GACGGAGAGGTTGATTTTGTCATTGGCCTTAAAAGTGCCAAAGGTCTTTGAGATATTTTTAAGTTCGAGAGCGATCATTACTTCAGCGTCTTCACATACACATTGTAGGCAGCTTCAGTTGCCGGAATTTGAATTTTGGAATCGGCAATAAGTTTTTTAATGCCAGCAACTTCCTTCATGATTGCTTCTGGAACCAACTTTGATGTTGTGGGGGCGATATCAACGCCGCCATCTTTCAGCCCGTAGCTTAAAGTTGTTCCGCCTTTGAAGGAACCTTTCTTAAAATCGGCCATGACATTGAAAATGGCATTATCAACTCGCTTCATGCTTGAGGTGATAACATTGTTGGGGGCCATATAGTTTTGGTCGCGGTCAACTCCAACGGCCATTTTATTTTTTTCTTTAACCGCCTCAATGACACCATCACCCACCGCGCCGGCAGCAGGGAAAACCACATCGGCGCCTTTTGAGATCATCTGGTTGGCAATGGCCTTACCTTTTGCGGCGTCAGTAAATGATTCTGAGTATTGTTCGAGAATATTAATTTTCTTGTTGGCGTATTTTGCGCCGGCCTTGAATCCATATTGGAAAGAATGAATAATTGGCACGCTCATCCCACCGATGAATCCAATGGTGTTTGTCTTGCTCATCTTGGCGGCAATATAGCCGGCCATGAATGCGCCTTCCTCGGCCTTGAACATAACGCCTAAAACGTTGGGAGGTGTTTTATCTCCAAAGGAGTAATCGATGATGGCATATTTTTGTTTTGGATTTTGCTTAGCGGCCTTGAGAAGCGAATCGGCCATTTTAAAACCAATTCCCCAGATCAGATCATTACCGGCATCAAATAATGTTTCAAGATTGGCAGTATAGTCGGCATCTTGCTTCGATTCCTGATAGCTGGTTTTCATTTCCAGCTCTTTTTTTGCTTTTTGAAGTCCTTCCCAAGCGGACTGGTTGAACGATTGATCATTGACTCCACCAACGTCAGTTACCATTCCCACTTTGATTGGATTTCCAGAAGCACCCGCTTTGGAAATTGTAATCATTGAAGAGAAAAGAAGGCATAAAGTGAACAGTGCATTTTTTAGTGCCATAACAACCTCGTTATTAATAAAATTCGGTGACAAAGATTTAGCATTAAAAACAAAAAATGGATAGCGCCAATTGCATTCGGACCATCCTCATTTTCCATGCAATATCAAGGAGGTAGGCAGAGGTTTGAGCGTTGGTTATTTGACCGCTTCAAGACACATAAAAGTGGGAACTTTGGAGTACTTTTCATACTTCTTGGGATCTTTTGCCTTGAGCGCCTCGATCGGTTTGGCATCGACAATTTGCTTGATCACAAATCCTGCCTGGATGAGCGGATTGATGACCTCTTCAAAGGACCGATAGTAATCAGGCATCACGACTTTGGCTCCCCCAAAACCTTCCCAGGTGGCCTCGACATATTGAACGCCAAAGGCGGTGGGAGGATTATACCAAAGATAGGCCCCCAGGGGATGCTGGATGGTAAAGACAAATCGCCCACCGGGTTTAAGCGCACGCCAAAACTCACTCAAGAGAACAGTCCAATCGCGCACGTAATCGATGGCCAAAGAAGAGGCCACGATATCAAATTTACCTGACTCGACGAAGGCCAGCGGACTGGCCATATCGGCGACAAAAAGTTTCGCCCGTCCTTCAGACCTCTGGCGCGCCAACTCAATCATGTTGGGGCTGATATCAAAGCCCGTGACATCGGCACCTTCATTCAACATATAGGTGGCAAGAATTCCCGGGCCACACCCGGCATCAAGGACCACCTTGCCTTTCACATTGCCAAGTTGTTTTCTGATGGCGGGATGTTCGATATATCCATTTTCCGCTTTTGACTCGGCTATTTGCGAATAGCGTTCCGCCAGGGCCTGGTAAGCATCAAGGGCAATAGGTTTATCTTCTTTTTTCATAATTTAATTTTGAAATTTATACTCCAAGTTTTTTTTGACGGCAAGGTTGCGACCTGTGTTATCGTTTTCCGATGAAAAGACTGATTAGCGTTTTATTAATCCTGCTTCCTCATTGTGGCTTTGCCCTTTCAGAATTGCCTTTGTGTTCAACTGAAACAATTCAGAAAATGCAAGAAGCGTTTAGGACTCATCACCCTGAGCAAGTTTTTGGACTCCAGCGTTTTCTTTCTTCCGCTGATTCCTCTCTCTCCCCTCAACCACTCTCGGTGGTTACTAAAAC
Organism: Bdellovibrionales bacterium; assembly: GCA_023250775.1. Taxonomy (GTDB): domain Bacteria; phylum Bdellovibrionota; class Bacteriovoracia; order Bacteriovoracales; family Bacteriovoracaceae; genus GWA2-49-15. The sequence goes on along the minus strand of JAHFAA010000178.1, from coordinate 5,245 downwards.
GTTACTTCCTCCCAGTGGGGACAAGCATGATTACCTGAGCCTGTCTCGTTACTACTGGCCAGACCCGGCAAAACCGAATGGATTGCCATGGATCAAACGCGACGGCCAAACCAATCTCGAGCGAGTTAAACTGGCCCCCGATTCAGAGGCCTTGGGAAAAACATCCTATCGCATTCGAGCTTTGGCAATGGCCTATGCGATTACCTCGGACGAAAAATATCTCAAAAAACTGCTTGAAGTTCTTCGCGTGTGGTTTTTCGATGCCAGCACAAAAATGAATCCAAATTTAAATTTTTCGCAGGGAGTTCCTGGAAAAAATTCCGGCGCACCTTCAGGAATTATCGAAGGCAATGATTTTGCCCTTATTGCCGATTCTCTTTTCCTCATCAATTCATCGGCCAATCTCGAATTTCAACAGTGGCTCAAGCAATATCGAGATTGGCTCCTCACAAGTGAGCTTGGCAAAGCCGAGGGCAAGGCCAGAAATAATCATCGCAGCTGGTATAATGCACAACTCGCTTCGATAGATTTTTTTCTTGGAGAGAAAAATTCTATCGCCGCCCTGGCGGAAAAAATAAAAACTGAAGTATTACCTGCGCACATCCGTGCCGACGGAGGCCAACCGGAAGAACTGGCGCGCACCCGGCCGCTGCAATACAGTTTTTTCAATCTCGATGCTCTCACTCGCGTGGCGGTGCTTGCCGGCGCTAGTGGCGTCGCTCTTTGGCCCGAGCTGAAAAAGGCCATCGACTACCTCGTCCCTTGCGTCAGTCAGGGTGGCGTTTGTCCTTTTAAAGCAGAGATCTTTGAAGGAAGTAGTGCCTCTCCAAATGAGGTCGATCCCTTTCGGATTGAATATGCAGTACGAGTGCTTCGCCGCGCCTATGGGGCCTTGCCGGAGCACCCTTATGCCCAACTTATTTTAGAACTTGAATCCAAAATTCCCAATCAAAAGATCGAGGTCCAAACACTTTGCTTGCCTCGACCGGATTCTTCGATTCTCATCAAAAAGAATTAGGTTTTTTGCCCAAACCTTTGCTTCGCATCTTTGCGACGGACGTAGAGACCTTTTTTAATTTTGGCGACGACTTGCCCTTTTGAATCAACAACAGTCGTCTCAAAGGTTGGAGTGACCTTGAAATTATTCAAGGCCTGCTCTCTAATTTTTTCGATCTCGTTTATGGGAATCTCGAAAGTTGCCGTGACCGTTCCGTTCCCGGGCCTCACGAACTCAATTTGGGCGCTCTGATCCCAGACGATATGATCTTTGGAGAGATGCTCAAGAAGAATAAACATGTAAAACGGATCGCACATACTGTAGAGCGAACCACCAAAATGCGTGCCGACATAATTTGTGCTGTAAAAATGTTGCTTCAATTGAGAGGTGATACGGGTAAATTCGGGATTGATTTCCTTAACCGAAATTCCAGAAAAAAAATATGGAGGCCAAAGCCCTAACCACTTTACAAGCTTTTTGGGAGTCAAATAGTTCATCATCGTGCAATCCTCTATTTTTTAACGACTAAAGGATGATCGAAGGACTGAAGGGTCGACATCGTCCCCTCGGCCATAGATTTATAAATCATCCCAACGGCAAAACCGTTCGTCATCATCCAGTAGGATGTCTTGGTGGTATAAGTCATCCCAACGCGACATTTTCCGCCATCTAACTCTTCAATCTCATAGGTTCCCTGAATAACATCAAAGACCGATTTCTTTTTTTCGGCGGTGGCGAGATATTTTTGCGCCTCATCATCGCTCATCATGGCATAGGAAATCTGGGCAAGATGTTTTTTGTTACCATCAAGTTTCTCTGTAAAAATAACGAGGTCATAGTTTTGAAAGGCCTCCCTATTATAAATATTTCTAAAAATTAAAAATCGTTCTTTTTCATTTTCCGCTTTGGCCGGGGGGGCCTTGATATCGCGAATGATAATCGACTCCACAAGATTCTTGTTGAGATGCTGACAGTTGAATTCTTTGGGTGAAAAACGCCGTTTGTCGCGATAGTCATTGTTACAGCGCTCATCAAAACGCAAAATATCTGACACCACATCAGAATAAGGTCGCTCAATCACCTTTCCCAAGGTGGCGTGAAAAACCCTGGCATCGTTGATTTTGGCATTTTCAACATGCACACCATTCATGTCGCGCTGATCTTCAAACTTCAATCCTTGAATGGAAAAATCTGCAAAAGCGCAGGACATGAATGCCAATAAAAAAACACTTCCTATCACTTGTACAAATGCTCTCAAAGATCTTCTCCTGGTTCTTTAACCTGGCCAAAAACGTATGGTTTAGGCATCATTCAACTAATAATACTAGGAGAACTCCTCATGACTGAGCAAGTAACAATCAGCCAAAGTGTGGCAATTTTAATCGACGGCAACAATATTGAAAGAAGCATTCACTCTCTAACCGGCAATCCGGGAGATATGCTTAACTTTGATGAAATAATTCCGCGCCTCTTGGGCAATCGCTCTTTAAATCGTCTTGTTTATTTTCGAGAAGGAAAGAATATCAGCACCAAATTGGGTGAACGCCTGCATGAAAATTATCATGGCCAGGTCCGAGCTTGTCACAAAAGTGCCGATATTCCCCTTACGATCTTTGCCATGCAGTTGGCGAGTAAGGTTGATGCTATTATCATTCTTTCAGGTGACTCGGATTATATCGAATTAGTGCGACAGTTAAAATCGGAAGGTGTCCGTGTGGAGATCGCCTCAATCCTCAAAAACACTTCGCAAATTTTGATCGATGAGACCGATTATTATCACGAAATTACGGCTGAAGACCGGTTCTCTTTGCCTGAGAAAGGCCACCATCGCAAACGCTCATCCAATAAAAGCTAAAGGCAGCATGATTGAGAGAGTGAGAGATTTCTCCACTCTTGAACATTTTAGGAATATCGTCCAGCGGAACAGTCACGATCTCAATTTCTTCTTGCGGATCAAGCGCCTGCTCTTTTACCAATTCCACATCTTGCGCTAAAAAAAAATGGCAATGATTTTCCATGAATGCGGGATTGACGTCTGAATGGCCGAGCTTGGTCCACGCTTTGGCCACTCCCCCAGTTTCTTCCTCCAATTCTCGCTTGGCCCCGATCAGAGGATCTTCCCCGCGATGAACGGCACCACCGGGCAACTCAAGAGTGACAGCATCTGTTCCCAATCGATATTGGCGAACGAGAATGACTTCCTTTTGTGCCGTGAGCGCCAGGACATTGACCCAATCGAGACATTCGATAATATCGAACACACCTTTTTTATCACTGGTCAATGAATGCGCATTCACCTGGCAATGACGCATGATATGCGCCTTATACACCAATTCTTTATTACTTCTCTGCCACTTTTTAATCATCATAGATCCATGTATCGAACGCCGATCTCGGGATTCTGCTCTGCCTTTAGTTTCTTATTAAATTCGCTTAATACCTCTCGATATTGTAGATAGTGTTCCTGGCCTAAAAGTTTTCGCATTCTGGCATCGTACTGATCCTTCACTTTGTTCGCGAATTTCTCCTCGTCTTTGGTGGGATTGTAACTGTAGCCATCGCCGTACTGCTCACGCATATGCTTATGGAAGTCTTCGAAGGCCTCCATTTTATCGCGGTCAAAACCATCACGCAGCACTTTGTATTCTTTCAACGTGCTCATGGGGAGGTGCATCTCATCAATAATCAGATGTTCCATGCGCTCATCCCAGGCCTTCTCAGTTGCCTCAAAATACGCAGTCATCTTATCCGCTTCATCCTGGTTCAAGCTTTTTTCATTTTGAGGATTGGTCTCCTCGCCACCCGACCCCAGCATATCTTTGGCCAGATCGTCACGATTTTCATTTTTTTTATTACTGTCGCTTGGAGTGGAGGGGGTTGCTTCTTGAACCACTTTTTTAGATGGGTCTGCTTCGGAATCGCTATTCTTCAAAACTTCATCGACTTGCGCCAACTCATCAGGCCCTGCCGTTCTCTCGCGATAATAGTAAAGCCCCACGCTCAGCACAACGACGAAAAATAAAATCCCAAACACAATTTTTTTCATAACAAAAGATTACCGTTATGCTGGCAAATTGGCCACGCTCAAGAGGCCGCTGACGATCGCTCCTGCTCACGTCGGCATACCGTACATCCTGTACATAATAAAAAGGCCAAGCATCATGCTTGGCCTAAACTTTAATCTTTTAAATCGCAGAGCGACTGTTTTGATTAGTTATTGTATCCGTTGCTCCAATTATTACTCCAATCATCATTGGTTGTTGTGCCTTGTGTTCCATAGGCATCGTAATAATCTGAATCTTGCTGACCAAAATAGTCATCACGATAAGTTACGTAATCTTGATACTGGACTGGTGGCAGATCACTATAGAAATCTTGGCCAAAATCCCAGTTGTACGAATACTGATCATCGCGATCGAAACGCTCAGAGCAGAAGTATCTATTCGTTCTTTCGTTCCAGTTGTATTGATCTCGCATTTGTGCACAAGCATCATACCCAATATTACAATAGTAACTTGGGAAAGTGCTGATGGTCTGGTTTGAATATCCATCCACCAATTCATAATCGCAACGATCAATGTTTGAATAGCGGTGACGGTAGCCGTCGTAAACATAGTACGGATAATTTTCCCAATAATATCCATCTTGATAGGTCACGCGATCACGAATCCAACTATCCCAGTAAATGGAACGATAAGGAAGTGTGTAACCATACTGACGGCCAGTCGGCCACATTCCCACGTGTGGAGCGATATTTCCCCATGGTGAATGTCGGTACTCATGATAATCCTCGTATGGATTGCGCCAGTGAGGACGATGATAATAATGCTCATGATACATGACTCGATAGTACTGATCCTGTGGCGGATAGATCGTGTATCTTGGTGGCATTACGGGAATATTTGGACGTGGAACATAATGAACTGAAGGTGCAGGTCTCGTCACAGGAGGCAACGGACGCATTGGCCCTGGTCGGTAAACCGGAGGTTGAGGACGATATACCGGAGGTTGTGGTCGAACCACTGGTGGCTCAGGACGATACACCGGAGGTTGTGGTCGAACCACTGGTGGTTCAGGACGATACACTGGAGGTTGTGGTCGAACCACTGGTGGCTCAGGACGATACACCGGAGGTTGTGGTCGAGTCACTGGTGGCTCAGGACGATAAACCGGAGGTTGTGGTCGAGTCACTGGTGGCTCGGGACGATACACTGGAGGTTGTGGTCGAGTCACTGGTGGCTCAGGACG
>JAHFAA010000580.1 GCA_023250775.1 Bdellovibrionales bacterium | reverse complement strand
TGCTGGCGTCCATGCACTTGGCCAAGTTGTACGCTTTGGCATTTCCGTGAATATTCCGCCTGAAGGATTAATCAAAGGACTCAATTCTGTATTGCCGAGTGATATTCAAGTAATAGAGCTACAAAACTGTGATGAAACATTCCATCCGCAATACAATGCACAGTGGAAAACCTACTATTATCTTTTTACAAAGCGAGAGGTCACCGCCTTTAATTTTGAATTTATCTCACCGGCCTATTCCGACATCAACTTATCTAAAATACCAGAAGCGCTTGCCGTCTTTAAGGGGACACACGATTTTAAGCGGTATCAGTGTACCGGAACGCCTATAAAAAACACCGAACGCGAGATGTATGAGCTTCGATTTTTTGATCATGTCCCGCCCGAATTAGGCCTGCCCAATTGGCCTGACGTGTATGCTTTCAAAGTGACTGGTTCAGGATTTTTAAAACAGATGGTTCGTCTGATTGCCGGGACAGTTTTTGAGTATTCTCGAGGGAAATTTCCTTTAGATCGCATTAATAAATCGCTCATTGCTGGCTCCCATGCCTCGCTTGGCCCTTCTGAAAAACTGCATCTGGCACCAGTGGCACCACCTCAGGGACTATATCTTTTCGAGGTGGGGTATCACCCCTTTGCAAGTTGACAATGCCCCGGTGGCCAGTTATGCTCTGCGAATAATCTTCATTAACACCTAGCGTCATCGAAAAAGGAAAGGACTATGTCTTACACAGTTGAAACATTGAATGGCTGTACAAAAAAATTGCTTTTTAATTTTGAAACAATTGATCTGACCACAGAGATCAAAAATGCCATGGTTAGAAAGCAGCGTACTGTAAGTCTGAAAGGCTTTCGCGCAGGTAAGGCACCTCTTGCTGTCGTGGAGCAAATGTTTGGGCCACAGATGGAACATGAGGCCTTGAATCAATTTGTGCAATCACAATTTTTTGATGCTGTTGAAAAAGAAAAAATGAGAGTGGTGGGTTATCCCTCATTTGAAAATATGAAATACAACAAAGGCAAGAGTGTCAGCTTTGATGCCATGGTGGAAGTTTTCCCTGATGTCACGTTACAGAATTATTCTAAATATTCTTTCAAAAAAGATTCAGCCGTAGTTACAGATGAAGATGTTGAGGCCCTCAAGAAAAATTTCCTCAGCTCTAAGGCAGAAATGGTTGAAGTTACCGATGCGAATCGCACGATTGATAAAGGATTGTTTGCCGTTATCAACTTCGAAGGTGAAAAAGAAAATGGTGAAAGACCAGAGAATATGAAGGCGACTGAATATCTTCTGGAAATTGGCACGGGTTCTTTCATTCCAGGTTTCGAAGAAGGTATTTGTGGGATGAAGAAAGGTGAAAAGCGCACGTTGAACTTAGAATTTCCAAAAGAATACCAAGTACCTGAGTTGCAAGGTGCCAAAGTGAAATTCTTTGTAGAGCTCGTGGAGATCAAGGAAAAGAAATTTCCTGAATTCAAAGATGAGCTAGTTAAAGAATTTGGTTTTGAAACAGTTGCGGATTTTCTGAAGAAAAATCGTGAAAATTTGGTTCAGCAAAAAGAAAAAACAACTTTGCAAAAGTTGCACCAGGAGATTTTGGACAAATTTGTTGCTGACAATAAATTTGATGTTCCCAATACGCTGATTCATCAGCAAGAGGACCATCTGAAAGAAGAACTGCGTGGGACACTTAAATCACAGGGCTTTAACGATGCGATGATGGAAGAGTATTTTCATAAATGGCATGGAGACCTCCACACCAAGGCAGAATTTCAAGTCAGAAGCGCGCTCATTCTTGATGCCTTGGCCAAGAAATATAGTATTGAGGTTGGGGATGCTGAGATTGAAACGAAATATGCTGAGATGGCCACGGCGACTGGCATGGACATAGAGCAAATTCGTAAATTCTATAATTCCAACGAAAAGGCCAAGAATAATATTAGCTTCGCGGTCAGAGAAGAAAAAACCTTTGAAGCATTGGCGAAAGATATTAAGATTTCGTAACGGCCTTCATTGCTTCAAAAAAATGTTGCATTTCTTCTTTGGTTCCCAGAGAGACACGCATGAAATTAGGCATGTCGTTTTTCTCTAGGGGGCGGATGATTACGCCTTGATTGAGAAGGGCCTCATTTAAACGTCTGCTGGCATCACAAGAATCTACTTTGAAAGTAATAAAATTGGTCA